>CANQDN010000133.1 GCA_947593275.1 uncultured Bacilli bacterium | reverse complement strand
GCTCTTAGGAGCAAACAAAAAGACATCAATAGTTATCGTCGTTGTTAATAACAACAATGAGACTATTAATGTCTACCGTAAAAAGTAGATGTTAAATTCCTAACACTCTACAATTTAATTATAACAGATTTTACATAAATTGCAAGTGAATTTAGTTATAGCATATGTTATAACTATTTTTTTACAATCAAAAAGAGAGAAAAAGATTCTCTCACAATGAAGTTTTATATTCTTGCCAATGAATAAGTTAGAAAGCAACATTGGCAAGATAATTTTTAGTTTAAGATAAAACATAAGGATCAATAAATATTCCACAACCAGAATAAATTGTATTTACACGCAAATTAATTACAGGTCGAAGACCAATACCCTCATTATCAACATAAAAATAAGTAATACGTCCACCTGAATACATACTAAACACCATAGCATTTGGATTATTAGCTGGTGACATTGTCCAATAATTGGCATTTGTAAACAAATAACTAGAATTATTTATTTTATCATCTAACATTCCAGCATATACTAGTTCATCCGTTGTTATTAAACCTATTGGATAGGTTAAACTTTGTGTTCCTCTATTTGCTCCTGTATATGTAAAATAATCTCCATCAATATTTTTACACTTGAAAGTTGGTGTTGCTGGATTACTGGTACTTACATTTTGATTACCTGGTCTTAATCTCAAATATGATCCATAGTATGTTGAAGTTGTTCCTATTCCACCATTATCCGTTTCTTTTCCCCATTCCGTCATATAATTTGTTGAATTACTTCGATCATTACAAAAACCTGCACTTGAATCTATTAAGCCATTACCATTATCCCATTCTTCTATTAAATTTTCTTCAAACCATTTATATAATTCTGTCAAAGCATTACTATTTCCAGCTTCCTCAGTTGAAGATTCATTTGTTGGAAATGTTCCATGAAGTACATTATCTTTATATTGATATCCTACATATTTATTGTTATTTGTTAATTTATTATATGAAAATGATGTTCCAGCAAGCTGACTATTTCTATTTCCCACATAACCATAATTATCTCCACTCAAACTTGTTGTATTTTCTCCTACTCCAGCATAAATAAGTCTTAGTGTTCCATCGCCATTGATTCGGATAATGCGCCAATAAATATTCTTACCTTCTTTATCTGTTCCAAACTGCACCCAATTATCTTTTACTTTTCCTCGAAAATAATATGTTATTCCAAAATCATCTTCATCACTATACATTATTGTTTTACCATTAGTTCCAAGATGTTCAGTTTCATCAATTGTTCCAAAGCCACTCTTAATCCCTTCAGCCGTTTGTATATTAAAATCTGCTAAAATCTGCTCACTTGTCCCAACATCAGTTTTATTAAAATATAAATAACATTTGGTACCTTTTTTAGCAATTTTTACACTTAATACATCACCTTTAAAAGAGATTACATTTGATTGTTTTTTTTGATTATTTGGCTCAGTGCAATAACTATTATCTATATCAATTTTATATCCAACATTTGGTATATCATCAACTAAATTATAACAACCATCCTCAGTGCAATCACTATCTTCTTTTTGTTGGTATACTGCCATAACATTTAAATCGGCATTACCACCAGAATATTTAATCGTTCCATTTACTATTTTTACACTTATAGTTGTTTTATACTTTGCTTTTGTAATATTTAATACTAATACACTCCCTATTATAATTATTACTATAAAACTTATTATTATAGTTTTGGTATATTTTTTATTTATTCTCTCATATTTCAATTACTATCTTCCTTCTTTCTATTATCAACTATATTAGAAATTTCTAACTTATACCAAAATTATAGTTCAGCAAATGTCAAATGTCAAGAAAAATATCATTATTAAGTCTACTTTTGAAAATTATTCACTTATTAATGAGAAAATAGTACTATGTGAGGTAATTTATGATTTATAGTGAAAAAATAAGAGACTTAAGGGAATATGAAGATGTAAAACAAGCGGATATTGCGAGATTTTTAGATTTAGATCCTGTAGTTTATGGACATTTTGAACGTGAAGAAACAATAATGCCAATTAAACATTTAATGAATGTAGCTAATTATTTTGATGTATCACTTGATTACATATTTAATTTTAATAATCTTAAAAAGTATGATAATATTCAAAATATTTTTGATAAAACTATTGCGGGTAAAAGATTAAAAGAATTTAGAAAAGAAAATAAACTAACACAAGATAAATTAGCAAAAATATTAAATATTGGGCAATCTACTATTGCAGAGTATGAACGTGGTACTAATATTATTGCTACTCCTTTTCTTTATACTATCTGTAAGAAATATAAGATATCGGCTGATTATTTATTAGGTAGAATCGATGAACCTAAATATCTTAAATAATTTCAGTGTCGATTTCTGTCGAACGAAATTTCTTTACAAAGTACCACTTTTTATGGTTCTTAAACATTGAGGGGTGATGAGTTAATTCTTATCACTTCTTTTTTGTTGCAAAAAAAATAGACATGAGCA
>CANQDN010000132.1 GCA_947593275.1 uncultured Bacilli bacterium | reverse complement strand
TTCTTTCACTCCATTTGGGGAGATATCAGAGATATTAGAAAATGGCAAAACTGGGCGAATTCCGCCTGACCTAAAATTAGCCCAATTCCATTCAATAGAGCCATATTCAACAATAGTATCGATAACTGTAGCCTTACGGACAATGCCAGCAGATGATGATAAATAATACCAACCTGTACGACCTTTTAAAGAATTATTATAATCTACATGATAATCATTAGAAACATGTGCTCCCAACACTATAGCAAAATCGGTTACTGCACACTTTTTACCAACAATTTCTATTAAATCAATTGTATTACTACCAGAAACTTGCTTTTCATCAAGTAATGTAATTTCTTTTGTACCAAAACCCATATTGCACCTCATTTCCATATATTTTACCATAAATATTAAAAAAATAAAGTAAAATCATAATAAAAAAGAAGTGTAATATTCAATTATATTTCTGTAATATTACACTTTATAATACTAAAAATAATTCTTATGTTTACTTTTCTTTATTGTAAGAATAAAATTAAAGAGATAATGAAGAATGCTAAACCTAAAAAGAAAGTAAAACGACTGATAAATAATTCAAAGCCTCTTTCTTTTAAGTTTTGAAATAATACATCATTACCGCCAGTTAAGATTTGGCCTCCATCATTAGCTTTATTACTTTGTAATAGAACTACGGCGATTAATAAAATTGATATTATTAATAAAATTGTTTCTAACATATATAATCATTCCTTTTTTGTTTATGTATAAGATTATACCACTATAAAGAGGATAATTCAAGGGGTATTATAGTGGGTATTATGTAAAAAGAGCTTATAAAATTAAAAAGTAGAGATTAACTCTCTACCTATAACATAGAGCCATAAAGAATGGCTTCTTGCCTATAGATAATATAGTAGCACTACAGGCAAGTTAAGATACTGTATACGGATCATCGATGGTTCCTGAACCTGTAAATTGAATATTAGATTTTAGATTGATTACTGGACGCAATCCAAGCCAATTGCTAACAGAATCGTAGAATGTATTCTCAGGCTCTAAGTTGCCACGATTATCCACATTAAACATGAAAGCATAATTAACTCCATTAAAGGACTTGGGAGACATTGTCCAATAACTAGAACCTGTATATAAATAAAACGATGTATTGTTTGATTTCCACAATCCACCTGCAAAGACTACTTCATCCGCTGTTATAAGTCCAATTGGATATTCTAAACTTTTTGTTCCAGTAGATGCCTTTTTATATGTAAAACTATCTGCTATTTTATTATTATCTGTACTACATTTGAATACTGGATTCTGTTTTTTTGTTAATCTTAAATATGCTCCATAAAGAGTCATAGCTGTACCTGTGCCTCCACTATCGTTCATATTTTCACTCCAATTCGTATTATTATCATTTCCACTTCTATCATTACAGAATATTGCTTCTGTACTTATATGTCCTCTTCCATTAGCAAATTCATTATTTAAATCATCAGACAAATTTTCTTTAAACCATTTATTCAATTCCTTTAATGTATTACTCTGTGTTGAATCAGTTCCGTAGCCATGTATTTTATTGTCTTTCCATTCATATCCGACATATTTGTTGTCATTATGTGCATCTCTATCTTCTGCTACTGCCCATGCTGATGCACTTATTTGACTATTATTTGTATTTCCTGTATAACCATCATCTGTAGTTAAATTTGTAGCATCTTCACTTATTCCAGCATATATTAATCGAATTGATCCATCTCCATTTATTCGAATGATTCGCCAATAGATATCTTGATCTGTAGATGTTTTACCAAATTGTACCCAATTATCTTTAACTTTGCCTCGAAAATAATATGTATCTCCAAAGTCATCTTCAGCTTTATATAAACAGGATTTAGAATCACTGCTTTTGTGTTCTAATAAGTCTGTTATATTAAAGTTGGGAAAATCTGTGCATTGTTCTCTTTTTAAGGTTAATGTTAATACATCTTTTGAAGGTTTAATTCTATCAAAATACAAATAACATTGCGTTCCTATTTCATTTAAATTTTCTATTAATAAACCATTATGATTAAAGTCCCAACTTGGCAAAGCTTCATTACTACAATAACTTAGTTCTTCATTTATCGTATATCCTTCCGTTGGTATTCCTTCTTTTCTTTCTTCATAATCTCCAGTTTCTTCATCTTTTACATAAGCTGCCACTATATCTACATCTGGCTTTATATCACTGGCTTCTATTGTTACTTCTCCATCAAAATTATGACCCATATCTTCATTTTGACTATCATTTTCATTTGGATACTCTAAAATTACATAATAATATACACTAGTTCCTTCACCTTCAGTTGAAGTTATAAATTCATCGCTTTTTAATTCAACTTTTATATTATCCTGATTACTAGGTATTTCTCCACTCCCTATTGGTGTTCCTAGCTTATCTTCATTAGTTATTGTACACTTTTCACTTAACGCTATTCCTCCACTTACTTTTTCTCTTACTTCTTCACATTTAGCACTTATTGCTATAGATTCATCTAATTTATATAT
>CANQDN010000131.1 GCA_947593275.1 uncultured Bacilli bacterium | reverse complement strand
TAAAGCTCGGCTTTATTTGTTACTAATTCACTTGCATCGCAAAATACAAAAACTGACATTTTCAAAAAATCTTAACACTCTAAGTTTAAATTGACATATTTTTTACACTAAAATTTAATAAAATTTACATAAATGAGTAATTTTATTTTATAATATAAGTATAAAAGGAAGGGTTAGTTATGAAAGAGAATGAAAAAAAGGAATATGATGTTAATGAAGAGATTTTAAATTTAAAGAGAATTAACAATTGGAATAGTGCAATTATTATTGCTTTATTAGCTATATTACTATTTGTATGTATTGTTATGGTATATGTTAAGTTTTTTAGTTGATTAATTGAGCAAAATAAGTTAAAATAATCGTAGGTGGTTTAAATGGATAAAAGAAGAATTATTGGGATTGTTATCGCGGTTGTTTTAATTTTGGGAATAAGTTTAAAGTTTTATATGGATTATAAAGATGATAAAGATGAAACTAAAATTGAAGAAAGAGAAGCAACGGCAGATTCTAAGAAGTTTAAAGAACAGTATGAATCCTTAAATGGAAGTAAAAATAGTAATGATCAAGACTATTTAAAAGTATCTATTAAAGAGAATAATCCAGTAGATATTATGACAGATGAAGAGATAATTCAAGTCTTAAATGAAGGAACAGGAGTAATTTACTTTGGTTTTAATTCATGTCCTTGGTGTCGAAGTTTAGTGGAAACATTACTACAAAGTATTGATGATAATGGAGTAGATAATCTTTATTATGTTGATGTAAAAGATATAAGATCTACTTATGAAGTTAAAAATAAAAAATTAACAGAAACTAAAAAGGGTACGGATAGTTATTATGAAATATTAGAATATTTAGATGAATATTTATCAGAATATACAATAACTAGTGATAATAAAGAATATGATACTAAAGAAAAAAGATTGTACGCTCCAACGGTTGTAGTAGTAAAAGATGGGGAAATAGTCGCCTTTCATGAGGGAACAGTGGAAAGTATGGAAGATCCTTATAAAGGTTTAACAGAGGATGAGAAAAAAGAGTTATCTAAAATATTTAAAGATATGTTTTCTAAATTATTTAATAAAACTTGTGAAGAAGAAGTTGGTTGTTAATTTCTTCTTTTTTAGTTTTTAAGCTTCTTCAATAAATGTTTTACTTTTATGGGGTTCATCAAATAGGAGACCTTCATAATCTTTTTGTCTTAATACTTCATAAATACCAATGGCAACGGAATTAGAGAGATTTAAAGCCCGAACATTTGAAGTCATAGGGATTCTATAACATCTATCAATATAGGGTTTTAATATTTCTCTTGGTATACCTGTTGATTCTTTTCCAAAAATTAAATAGATATTATCTTTTATTTCTTTAAAATTAACAGTGGTATGAGGTTTATGGCCATATCTTGTAAAAAAGAAATATTCACCTTTATTTTGATTAAAAAAGTCTTCAATATTTTCATAAACATAATACTTACATTTATCGATATAATTAACACCACTTCTTTTGATATATTTTTCTTCTAAAGAGAAACCTAAAGGTTTAATTAAGTGTAATATAGTATTAGTGGCAACACAAGTACGCATAATATTTCCCGTATTTCCTGGAATTTCAGGTTCAAATAAAACAACATTTAACATATTATCCCTCTTTCTAAATAAAGATTATAAAACATATTTTAATTTTTGTAAATAAACATAATTGATTGCATTTTAGATTTTAATGCGTTATAATAAGTTGCAATTGTTTTTAGAAAGGGTTTTTTTATGAATATATATACGAAAGAAATTAAAGCTAAATGTATGGATGAAGAGATTAGTAATATAGTTACAAATGTTATTGGAAAGAAGAAATATCTTGGACTTAGGGAAAATAAACCTTTAACTAATAGTTATTATGAGATAGAAAGTTTAGGGGATGACCACTACGCTGTTTGTGAACTTGTTTATAATACTCATGAATTTTTAAGTTATGATAATTTTATAGATAAAGAACATGATGTAAAAGCTAGTTTTAAATGGGGAATTATAAGATTAAAAAGAAATGAAAAGGGTAATATAATGCCTTTTAAAGAAACTTTGGTATTTCCATTTGTTTATGATAGAATAGCGCCCAATAATGAAAAAACAGCGACAGCTTATGTAAATAATCATTTAGTTTATTTAGATTTAGATAAAACTATGAATTATGGTAAACAATTAAGTCCAGCAATACTTGATCATGCTGCACCTTTTAATATAACTTTTAAAGGGTTTGCAGAATGTAGTATTAATGGGAAGATTGGTTACATACCCAGAAATATTAAGTTTTTAGAGCATCTTGATGAAAGCTATTTATTAGATTATGATCAAGTTATGTCACTTATGATGGGGAAACCTACAATGGCGGCTTTAAATTTATATAGTTTTTTAACTAAAGATGAACAATATAAACCTTTAATAAGAAAAAGGATACCACGTTATTAAGGTGAACTAGTCAATAAAAAGTAGACACAAAAAGAGAATTT
Organism: uncultured Bacilli bacterium; assembly: GCA_947593275.1. Classification (GTDB taxonomy): domain Bacteria; phylum Bacillota_I; class Bacilli_A; order RF39; family UBA660; genus Caccenecus. The sequence goes on along the minus strand of CANQDN010000131.1, from coordinate 38 downwards.
ATAAGAATCCCAATTCGGTTCTATACTGGATTGGGGTT
>CANQDN010000130.1 GCA_947593275.1 uncultured Bacilli bacterium | reverse complement strand
TACAGGAGCAACTACAGGAACAAAAAGTTTAGATTATCCGGTAGGATTAATAACTGCAGATGAAGTAGCCTTTGCAGGAGGATTAGTAGGAGCATTTAATAAACAATATTATTTATATACAGGGTCTTATTATTGGACGATGTCTCCTAGCTTTAGTGGTTCATTATTTTTTGTAGAAGATGATGGTGAACTTGGAAATAATGTCTATTATGCAGGTTATGGCCTTCGTCCAGTTATAAACTTAAAATCTAGTGTAAAATTCACTGGTTCAGGAACCATCGATAATCCATACATAGTATCTTAACTTGCCTATGGTGCTATTATATTATCTATAGGCAAGAAGCCATTCTTTATGGCTCTATGTTATAGGTAGAGAGTTAATCTCTACTTTTTAATATAACTAAAATTACTAAAACTTCTTTTTTTACTTTCTTATTTTTGCTATAATAAATTATGAGTGATAAGCATGATAAAAGAAGTCGAAGGAATAATTATAAAAGAAACTCCTTATGGTGAAACTTCCAAAATAATTCAACTATATACTCCTGAAGGGTTAATAAGTATTATGTGTAAAGGGGCTAAATCTTTAAAAAGCCCTTTTAGAGCTACGACGCTTAAATTCACCTATGGTAAGTTTAATATATATTATAAAGAAAAAAAACTATCTACTTTAATAAGTGTTGATGTTATAAATAATTTCGATAATATTAAAAAAGATATAATACTATTAAGTTATGTAAATTATTTAACTGATTTAACTGAACAAGTTTTAAAACAAACTTATGAAAACTTATATAATGATTTTATTTCCACTATAATAAAAATTAATGCAGGATTAGACCCTCAAATAATGTGCAATATCTTAGAAATTAAATATCTTGATTATTTAGGGGTAGGCTTAAATCTTAATAGTTGTGCAAGTTGTGGTGGGACTACTGATATTATTACTATAGATGGTGATCGAGGTGGTTATATATGTCGCAGGTGTTATCAAAATGAACCAATTGTCAATTTAAAAACTTTAGAACTATTAAGAATGTATTATTATGTTGATATAAAAAGTATAACTAAACTTAAAATAAGCTCTAAAGTAAAAGAAGAAATTAATCAATTTTTAAATAGTTATTATGACCGATATACAGGTTTATATTTAAAGAGTAAAGATTTTTTGAAGAAATTAGACTTTTAAAGTGTCAAATAAAAATATTTTTTACAAAAAGAAATAGTCAAATAACTAATTTTTTGATACAATAATAATATAATATAGAAGGTGTGTAGTTATGAATGAAAATTTAATGCCAGATATGTACATGAATAATAACTCAAATAATAGGCAAAATAAGAAAACTAAATGGAAATTTATTATTGGAGGACTTATAATTGTTCTAGTGTTGGCTCTTTTATTATTTTTTGGGTGGCGAAAGATTAGTCGAGATCCTATAGGGATTTATAATACGGCTATAAATGAGGTTTACAACTATTTAGAAGAAAAATTAGATGATTCTAGTGATAGTAAACTTAACATTGATGTTTTAAAAGATCCTGTGGTTTTAGATTTAACTACTAAAATATCTAGTAATAATAAAGAATTAAAAGATTTAACTAAATATACTTATGATCTTTCTTTAGGGCTTGATTATAATAATGAGAAAGGTAGTATAGGTTTAGGCTTAAAAGATGATGATGAGGCCATTGTAAATATTTTAGCAATGCTTCAAAATAAAAATATTTATTTAAGAAGTGAAGAATTATTTTCTAAAGCTATAAAAGTAGGGGAATATGATTTATTTGGGGAGTTAACAAGTGCTTTTGATACCAATTATCAAGTATCTTATGATACCAAAGATTTAGAAATAGTTTTGGATGAGATGAAAACCATTTTAAGTGACAGCTTATCTAAAGATAAATTTAAACTAGAAGATACAACTTTAAATATTAAAGATAAAGATTATAAATTAAAAAAGATTACTTATACTTTAGATAAAGAAAATGCTGAAAGAACTATTAAATTTATTATAAATAAAATTCGAGATAATGAAAAGTTAAAGGAAAGTCTGGCGAATATTCTTAATTATTCTTCAAGTACTTTAAATAGTGAATTAGATTATGTAATAGATACTTTAGATTTAAGTTCTTATGAAACTATAAATATTGAAGTATATACAGATATATTTAATAAACCTATGGCTATATATTTAAAAGAAGGAGAGAATACGCATATTGAATATATAAATGTTTCTACTCCGGAAGTTACGATAAAAAGTGATACTTTAGTGATGAATATTACTAATGAAAAAATAAATATTAAAGTAATTGATGGTAAAGAAGAGTTATTAAATGCTAGTATTATAATTAAAGATAAAAAATGGGAAATTAGCTTTAAATTAACTCAAGATAAAGATTCTATTAATGGTTCTATAACTTTAGATGATATAACGATGAATAGTACTAAAACTTCTTTTGAAAGTAACTTTAAATTAAGTTTAATTGTGTCTATTGATGGGGATAAAACAACTTTAGATTTAGATGGTAAATTAAGTTTAACTAAAAAAGGTTTAGGTTCTATTAATCCGGATAGTGCTGTTTATTATGAAGATTTGACTGAAGAAGAAATAGGAGAGTTATCTACAAAATTAAAGGGGATATTAGAAAAGTTAAATCTTTTAGATTTAGTGAGTATATAGGTTCTTAAACATTGAGGGGTGATGAGTTAATTCTTATCACTTCTTTTTTGTTGCAAAAAAAATAGACATGAGCA
>CANQDN010000129.1 GCA_947593275.1 uncultured Bacilli bacterium | reverse complement strand
CCACGAGATTTTACACCTTTATTTTTAAGATATGGAGTAACTGCGAGGGTTATAGCGCCCATTCCTTGCGTGGGATTTGCCACTACAAGAGGATAGTTAAAAGGGTCTATTTTTCTTTCTATACATTCACAGGTAGCAAAGAAACTTTTTAAGTCAATACATAAGAAATGACGGTTTAAATAAACATTTTCCATAGATATTTCTCCTAACACTATAATTATAAAACGAACTATTGTATATAGCAAGTGGAAAAATATGGAAAATAAATATCTTATAATTAATTAAAAAATGTGTTATAGTAGTTATGAGGTTTTTTGTTATGAATTTAAAGAAGATAAAATGGAATGAAGAAAGTTATAGAGAGTTTTTAAATTATTTAGAAAGTATAAGAGATAACAAGTATAAAGAGTTTAATGGGAAGATTATTAAGAGTAAGTATCCTATCTTGGGGGTTAAAATTCCCGTGTTAAGAAAAATGGCTAGAGAGATCTATGGAGGGGATTATGAAGCTTTTTTAGAAGTTATAGATAATAAATATTATGAATGTGTGATGCTTAAAGGTCTTGTTATAGCCCAAATAAAAGAGTTAGATGTATTAGATAAGTACTTATTGCCTTTTATTAATTTAATTGATAATTGGGCAATTTGTGATACTTTTTGTAATAGTTTAAAGATAGTAGATAAAAATAAAGATTATTTTTTAAATATTATAAATGATTTAATAGATACTAAAGAGGAATATAAAGTAAGAGTGGGTTTAATTTTGCTTCTTTCTTATTATGTTTGGGAGGATTATTTAACGGAGATTTTTAATTATATAAAGAAAAGCCATAGTACTTATTATTATGTTAATATGGCTCGAGCTTGGCTTTTATGTGAATGTTTTATTAAGGATCAAGAGAAGACTTTAGAGTTTTTTAGGGAATATGATTTAGATAAGTTTACTATTAACAAAAGTATTAGTAAAATAAGAGATAGTTATCGGGTAAGTGAGAAAGCAAAGGAAGAAGTTTTAAAGTTTAGAAAGGGATAAAATGAAGAAATTAGATATTATATTTGAAAATAAAGATTTATTAGTAGTTAATAAGCCCTCTAAAATGCTTACTATTAGTGATGGAAAGAGTACTAATACTTTATATAGTATGGCAAGAGAATATGTGAAGAAAAAACATAAAAGTAACAAAATATTTATTGTGCATAGGTTAGATAAAGATACATCAGGAGTAGTTATTTTGGCTCTTAATGAAGAGATGAAACACTATTTACAGGATAACTGGCTTAAAATAACTAATAGAGAGTATATAGCTATTTTAGAGGGGAAATTAAAAACTAAAAAGGGAGTTATAGAAGAATATTTAAAAGAAAGTAAAACGCATTATGTTTATGTTTCTAAAGAAAAAAGCGGCGAATATGCGAAGACTTGCTATGAAGTTATAGGTTATACTAAAAATAATACGATAGTTAAAGTAAATATTATAACGGGAAAGAAAAATCAGATTAGGGTCGCTTTTAGAGATATAGGGTATCCCATTGTTGGAGATAAAAAATATGATAGTAAAACTAATCCTTTAGGAAGGCTTGGGTTACATGCGTCTAAAATAGAAGTAGTAATTGGGGAAGAAAAGTATGTTTTTGAAGCTAAAATGCCTAAAGAGTTTCAAAATTTTAGGAAATAAAAAAGAGAGATTAATCTCTAGTTTTCTAAATTTTTTAAAGATGTCGTAATTGTTTTTACATCAACATTAGTTATTTTATACCAACCACATTCATTCATTTTATTAAAAGTAGCAAATTGCATTTTCATAATATCATCTAAGCCATTTTTAAGAACACTATGAATGGTTTTATTAGAAGCTTCAAGAGTTCCATGAACATAAACTTCAACAGTGCTTTTTAGTAAAAGAAGAATGGATTCCATAATTAGTTTATCATTCATTAGCGAGTTCCTCCATTGTTTTTAATAGTTTAGTTTTTAAGGCTTGATGTTTTTTGATGGTATTTTTAAGAAAACTTTTTAAGTTGTTATCTTCTAATATTTCAACATAATATGATGTAATATTAATAAGATTAGTTTCATGATTGATGGCATCTTCCATATAAAGTAAATCTTTTTGAGTCATTTATTTTTTCCTCCTTATTTTTAGTATGAGAAAAAGATAAAAAATTAAACATTAAATTAAAAAAATAGAGAAGTCCTCTATTTATTATAAGTATTAATTAAATTAGTAAATATAGTTTGAAGATTTTTTAGGCCAACTTCAGTTTTAGCTTCACAACGCATAGTTATATTTGGACCAGTATTGCTCGCTCTAACTAGGGCCCAACCACTATTAAATTCTACTCGAACACCATCGATGGTGTTGATTACCCATTTTTGACTTTCACAAAATTCTTTAATATATTTTACAACTTCAAATTTAGTTTCATCTTTAGCGGGGAATTTAATCTCCGGAGTACTATAATATTTAGGAATATCACTTAATAGTTTACTTAATGGTTCACTGGTTTTACTTAATACTTCTAAAAGTCTTAGGCCAGCATAGATACCACTTCCAACATCGGCGATTTTATCTCTAAAATAAACATGGCCAGAATATTCACCACCGAAAGGAAGGTTTTCTTCTTTGGTTTTAGCTTGGGTATAACTAGCACCTGTTTTATAACATATTGGAGTTCCACCTAATCTTATTATTTCATCTTCTAAAGCTTTACTACATTTAACATCATATAAGAATGTTTTATTCTTAACTTGATTAATAATATTTCTAATTATTAA
>CANQDN010000128.1 GCA_947593275.1 uncultured Bacilli bacterium | reverse complement strand
AAAAAACTCCTTAAACCCTTATAAATAAAGGCCTAGGGAGTTTTTATCTTTCAAAAAGTGTTTAAGTTAAGATAATAACATAACTTTTAATTAAAAAAAGCAATAATTTATAAATTTTTAACAAATTATTGTCTTTTTTGGTCTTTTTTTAGCTTAAATATAAATTTTATATTATTATTATAGAATCTTTTTAGTCTATTCGGTTCTTTTATAAGGCGATATAACCATTCGAGATTTAATTTTTGCATTATTTTAGGGGCTCTTTTTTTAGTGCCACTTAAAACATCAAAACTACCTCCAACTCCTATGTAAATGCCCTTTTTTGCTTTAGGAAAAATACTTGCGATTAATTTTTCTTGAAGAGGTATTCCTAATGCGACTAAAGTAATATCTGGCTCGAGGTTTAATATTTTGGCCATTACTTTGGTTTTATCTTTAGTGTAACCATTAGTGTAACCTAAAATATTTATATTGGGGTATTCATTTTTGATTTTAGTGACTAATTTTATTAATACTTCTTCTTTAGCGCCAAATAAATACATAGAATATTTATTATTGTTGGCTTCTTTTAGGAGGAAATCTGCGATTTCAATGCCGGGGATTCTTTCTTTTAGAGTTATTTTATTTTTTTGGGCAGCTTTTATTATAGCAATACTATCAGGAACGTAACTTAGTTTTTTATTATTTAAAATACTTTTTAGTTCTGGATCTTTTTCACTTTGCATTAGAGTTTCGGGATTAACTGTTATAATAAAGCGTTTTTGTTTAGTTTTTAAATCTTTTTTTAAGATAGTAAAGTATTCTTCTTTACCTTCAGCATATAATTCTTTTAAATATTCTTTCATTTTATTCATCCAATTTAATTAAATCTATAATAGCTTGGGCTTTAGATTTCCAGTCATTATCTTTGGCTTCTTTATCTAGTAATTTTAAGTATTCTTTATCTTTAATTAATTGTTCAGCATCTTCGAGTTTTTTTAGAAAATCTTTGGTATTTTTACCTATTAAAACACTTTTATACTGGCGGCATTCATTTAAATCAGTGGTTACTATAGGTTTTTGTAATGCCATATATTCAAATATTTTAACAGGGCTAGTACTTTTAGTTATATCATTTATTTTAAAGGGAATTATTAAAATATCGGCTTTTTTAGCATAGTTTTTTAGAATGTGATAGTCTTTAGAGCCAAGAAAATAAATGTTTTTTTCAGCATGGATATTTTCATCATAAGATTCATCATATTTTATACCAAATAAAACTATATTGTATTTATTAGTTTTAGCAATTTCCTTTAAAAGATCATAATCAAACCATTTAGCTAAAGCTCCATAGTACATTACTATTTTTTTGTTATCTTTTAAAATACTAGCAAATTCAGGTTCAAATGGATAGCTAGAGTCTATGTTTTTAAAAAACTTATAATCTACTCCATTGGAAGAAAAGACTAAATTTTTAGTGCCACGTTTTTTTATTACATCTTCTTTTAAAAGATCTGCGGTTACTACTACATATATTTCTTTATTTTTCATGACATATTCATATTTATCAATAATATTTTGGGGTAGAGTTTTTGTGCCTGCAAGTTCTGGTGATAAATGATCAATGTATTCATATATCATCTTAAAATTATTGTTTAAATAGTTTTTAATATCATTTATAGATAGTTTCCAATCTGTAGAATATAATTCAATATATTTGGGTTTATTTATTTGAGATAATTCTTGCATTAAAATCTTATTTAATAAAGTGTTATTAAAATTGGTTAAATAGAGATTCTTTTGATGTTTTTTGATAGTTTTTACTTTATCGGTCATTGTTGTTACTTCATAGAAAACTAGGCATTTTTCTTGGGATAAGTTGTTTGCGATATGTTGGGGTCTTTGAAAAAGAGGAACATTATAGCCAAAAGAACTACGCCATAGAATAATCCGATCATAGTCGTTCTTTGTTAATATTTCTTTAATTATTTGGTGATATTTGTGGGGATTAAGAAATACTCTAAAACTTATTTTATCTAAGTAATTAGCTTTTATATAAGCATATAGTTTACGACAAAAACCAATAAAGCCATATTTTTTATAAACATTTATTAATTTGGATATTTTTTCTTTCATTTACATCTTCCTTTAGCATTATTTAAATTCTTTAATTATGGCATCGACAATTTTTATACTTGCGGTTCCATCACCATAGGGATTAGATGCTTTACTCATTTGGTTGTATAATTCTTTATTTGTTAATAGTTCTTTGGTAGCATTATATATAGTTTCTTCATCGGTTCCGACAAGTTTTAATGTTCCGGCTTTTACTCCTTCTGGGCGTTCAGTTGTATCTCTTAATACTAAAACGGGTTTACCTAGAGATGGGGCTTCTTCTTGAATACCTCCACTATCTGTTAAAATTAAATAAGCTTTATTTTGAAAATTATGGAAATCAAGGACTTCTAAAGGTTCGATTAGTTTAACTTGTTTACAATCTTTTAATATTTCATTTGCTACTTCTCTTACTTTGGGATTTAGATGGATAGGATATATTACTTTAACATACTTAAATTCTTCAGTAATCCTTTTAATAGCTTTAAAGATATGACGCATTGGTTCACCTAGATTCTCTCTTCGATGAGCAGTTAGTAACAAGAGTTTTTCTTCGGGTTTAATCCAGTCTAATTCGGGATGTTTATAATTTTTATTTATGGTTGTTTGCATAGCATCGATCGCTGTATTACAAGTGACGTATATTTTATTTTCGGGAATATTTTCTTTAAGTAAGTTTTCTTTACTATCGGTAGTTGGAGCAAAATAC
>CANQDN010000127.1 GCA_947593275.1 uncultured Bacilli bacterium | reverse complement strand
TCCTTTCTTATTTAATTATAACACAATAAAAGTAGATCACATTCTCTTTTTGTGTCTACTTTTACTTTATCACTTCAATATCAAAAAGATAAGCCCTTTTTTAGTTAATTTGGTAAATTCTTTATTTGATCAATTGATAAACCGGTACATTTAGATATAGTTTCAATATCTAAATTATCCTTCATTAAATTCTTAGCAATATTAATAACTTTCTCTTCTAAAGCCTGTTCTTTTTCTTTTTGAGCTTGTTCTAAAGCTTCCTCTTTTTCTTCAGCAAATTGACTCTTTGCTAAACTTTTACTCCAAAAGTATCCTTTGGTATATTCTTCATTACAAAATTCTTTGGCTTTTTTTAAAGCTTCTTCCATAAGTTTATCCCCCTTTACAATCTCTTCTCTTATATAATCGTCTTCTGTTCCTATAAATGTTATCCATCTTTCCAGTTCACTCATATTGTAATCGATAGATTTAGGATAGTCAAGGTTTATTGTATAAATTTTTAAAACATCGGGTATCATTTCATCAGTATCATCTTCGGTATTTATTAAAATATATTTATTAATTAAATTAGAACTTTTATGTAATTTATTATTTTTAATAAAGTTTATTTGAAGGTGAGGCTTAACATCAATATAGTTATCACCTCTTTTTAAATTAGAAGAAAAGAATCTTGAGATATACATAATACTTTTAATTTCACTACTTCGATCATAATTAGAATAAAATTCAATATTAAGAAATACTTCATTAGGAAGTAAGACTAAAATATCCATATCAAAATCTTTAGAATTAATAGATTCTTTAGAGAGTCTAACACTATTTAAAATAACTAAATCTTTTAAAGAGTTAGATTCTAAATCAAAGATAAGTTCTAATATTTTAATTAAAAATTTTTTATTATCAAAAGTACCAAAAAGGAATTTAGCCATCAAATCATAATAAATGGGATACATATTATTCCTTTCTTTTAAAAGCCTGCATTTTTACTTTTGCGAACATTTTTATATTACTATATTTTTTTCATTTTGTCAAAAAGAAGTTTAATAAGAGAAAAATTCTGTTAATTTAGGGAAAAATGTATTATAATAATTAATGTGATTATTATGTTTCAAGAGATTAATGATTTTATCGATACATTATTAGCAAATATTGGAATATTTGGACCAATTTTGGGATGTTTTTTTATTACATTTGAATCAATTTTGCCTTTTCTTCCTTTGTTTGTTTTTATTACTCTTAATTTTCTAGCTTTTGGGAATATTGGAGGTTTTATTATTTCCTGGATATTTACTTGTCTTGGGTGTTCACTTTCTTTTTTCTTATTTAGAAAGAAGGTTCAGACGTGGTTTTATAAGCGTCTTCATAAGAAGGGATTAATTAGTAAAGAGACCATTGATTTAATTACTAATTTAAAGTTTGAAGAATTAACGACGATAATTGCTCTTCCATTTACACCGGCTTTTTTAGTTAATATTGCCGCAGGTTTATCGGATATGAGCTATAAAAAGTTTTTGACTGCTTTGATGCTCGGGAAGATATTTTTAGTATATTTTTGGGGCTTTGTGGGAGTAAGTTTAGTTGATAGTATAAAGAATCCTATATATTTAGTTAGAGTAGGATTATTGCTTGTTGTGGCGTATATAATTAGTAAAGTTATAAATAAAAAATTTAAGATAAAATAGGAGGTATTATGAATTTAGATTATATTATTATAGGTTTTTTGGGAGTAAGTTTAGTATTACTCATTATTAATTTAATAAAAAGACCAAAGGTGAATGATAAAGAAATAAATGAAAGATTACAAAAGTTAGAGTTAAGTCTTATTAAAGAAATTGGGGAGTTTAAAGTAGGGTTTGCTAATAGTTTAAGAGAAGATTTTGATAATTTGAAAGAAAATGTAGAAAGAAAATTAATGGATATTAATAATCAAGTTTCAGAAAGATTGGATCAAAGTTTGGAAAAAACTAATAAGACTTTTCAAAATGTGTTAGAAAGATTAGCTAAAATTGATGAAGCTCAAAAGAAGATTGATGGATTAAGTGGGGATATTATTTCTTTACAGAGTATTTTAACAGATAAAAAGACTAGAGGAATTTTTGGGGAAGTTAATCTTAATTTTATTTTAGAGAATGCTTTTGGGAATGAGAATAATGGGGTTTATGAGTTACAACATAAGATGAGTAATGGTTATATTGCGGATGCGATCCTTTATGCACCATCTCCACTGGGGACTATTGCGATTGATTCAAAGTTTCCTTTAGAGAATTATGAGAAAATGACTAATAAGAGTTTAAGTAATAGTGATAGATTAATAGCGGAGAAACAATTTAAAATTGATTTTAAAAAACATATTGATGCGATAAGTGAGAAATATATTATACCAGGAGAAACAGCGAGTGAGGCAATAATGTTTTTACCAGCGGAGGCAATATTCGCAGAAGTTAATGCTTATCATTCAGAATTATTAGAATATGCCTATAATAAAAAGATTTGGATTACGAGTCCGACTACTTTAATGAGTACTTTAACGGTTATTGAAATGATATTAAAAAATATGGAAAGAGATAAGTATGCGAAAGTTATTCATACAGAGTTAAATAAACTTTCTTTGGAATTTTCAAGATATAGAGAAAGATGGGATAAACTAGCTAGAAATATAACTAGTGTTAATAAGAGTGTGGAAGAACTTAATACAACTAGTGAAAAGATTACAAAAAGGTTTGATTCTATAAATAAAGTAGAAGTAGATAAATTGTTAAATGAAGAAGAAAAAGAAGTGGAAGAGTTAGGGGTTTAATTTATTTATTAAATATACACTAATCATTATTTGATTGGTGTTTTTTGTGTGTGTCGTGCATGACATTTAGCTAGAGGGTGAAAGTCCCTTATACGCGTAGGTATCGACGAAGTATTA
>CANQDN010000126.1 GCA_947593275.1 uncultured Bacilli bacterium | reverse complement strand
CGGCTCCTCCCCCATGCCCTGGTCCACTTATATAAATCATATTTAGATCATATTTCTTAATTATTCTATTTAAATGGACATAACAAAAATTTTGCCCCGGAGTTGTCCCCCAATGACCTACTAATTTTGATTTTATATGTTCCATCTTTAAAGGCTCTAAAAGTAAAGGATTATCTTTTAAATAAAGTTCTGCAACAGCAAGATAATTAGCCGCTCTAAAATAAGCATCTAACTTTTCTAATTCTTCTACCCTTAATATTCTTTCCATGATATCACTCTATTCTTTTAATATTATACCATCAGTAAAGAAAAAAAACTATAATTAGTTAATAGTTTTTAAAGAGAATTCATACTTTATTATAACTATAAAATAAAAACGAAATAGTATTATTTGAAATCAAAATGTAAAATTAGAATTAAATAATTCAAGTATCGCAAAATTTGCGACAGTTCAAAAAGAAGATAATAGAATTAATGTATTATAATCTATTATTATAAAATAAATAATTTTAGCTAAATAAAAAAGCCCGAATATTCGGACTAAAATTCTAATTGGTGGAGAATGTGGGATTCGAACCCGCGACCCTCTGCGTGCAGGGCAGATGCTCTAGCCAGCTGAGCTAATTCCCCAAAGAACATAACTATCTTAACATATACGATAGCTAAAATCAAGAGTTTTTACGAAAAATTATAAAACTTTTACATATCCCTTTTCGATTTCTTCTAATGCTCTTCCTAGTTCCTTTTTATTAACATAATTCTTTTCTCGCATTTGAAAATGTCTATTTTCAAGCATTTGTTTACTTCTCTTAGATGATACATGAACTAGAATATACTTAGAATCTACAATTTGTAATAACTTATCAATTGATGGATATAACATATTTCCCCACTTCCTTCTCAATATTATAATACTAAAAATTATTAAAAGATAGAAGACTTACGTACATTTTTTTACATTTTTTTTACATTTAAAATAATTTATACTGCTTATTTTGCTCTAAATCATCCTGTTTATTATGTTCTATATCTCCCAACTTTATAATATTATCATCCAAATTTTTTATTACCATCGCTAAATCAACAAATGCCTCATAATTGGGAACATACCTTTTTCCCACTTTATTATAGACTTCTGACTCAACAAATCTTTTTAATATTTCCGGTAAAACTCTTCCTTTTAAAGGTGATAAAGCATACTTCTTAAGCTCATAATACTCTTTAGGAAAAACTTTTCTATTTCCTCCCTCTAAAATATTAAAATAACTATTTAAAAAAGTATCTATATAAAAAGGATATTTTAAAGATCTATCTATCATAATCATCTCTAAATTATTTAAATCCAAATACTTCATATCTCCCTTATAAGGTATCTTTAAAACCTGCCTATTTTCTTTATTTACAAACACAAGATCAAAATACTGTAAACTACTCTCTAAAACTTTCTTTTTAATTAAAAAGTCTTTCATACTTTCTTCATCTAAAAAACGAGTTGTAAATAAAACCAACCTTTGCAAACTATCTTCCTCTAAACTTACTCTAACTTTATCTAATAGAATCTCCTGAAAACGTTTCTTCTCATCTTCAAATGGGCCCTTATCAACCGCCATAAAATATTTCATAATTACCTCTAAACAATATTATACCCCAAAATCATAAATAATCAATTAATAATGTCTTTAAAACTGCTTTATCTTTATTATTTTTAACTTTATCAATAAAAACTAACAAAAAGTTGACATTAATCTTTTCATATTGTAAATGAAAATAAATAACTTTTTTAATAAAAGTCGCAAAGTCAAATACTTCCCTTGGTATTTCCCCACTATTTTTATAAATTAATTCAATTAATTCTTTTTCTTTTTTACTTTTTTCCTCTTTTATATAGCTTTGTACTAACTTTAAAATAAGACTTTCATCATTAAACACATTAAAAAATATTTTCTTAAGATATAAAACCTTTTCTTTTTCTATTAAAAAACAAGCATCACAAAAAGTCTTTAACCCTCTTCTTTTTAAAAAAGCAAAAGGAAACTCTTCTAACAATAAAGTAAAATCTATATCTTTCCTAAGTTTTATAATATCATATTTATTAACTAGATAAAGCCATAACTTAAGTGCTAAATCTTCATCATAATCTAACAATCTTATAATGAGCTCATAGATTGCTGTAATATCACTATCATATTCAATATTATCTTTAATATCATCAAAAAGATCGCAGATTAATTTCAGCTTATCCATATTATCACCTAATATAATTTTATCATATAATTTTCAAATTGTAAAATATTATACATATAAACTCCAAAATATGCATATAGCCAAATTTTTTGAGAAAATTAAGAAGGTGATATATATGCAATTTCCAAGAATGAAAGAAATCAGAGAAGAAAGAGGTTATAAACAACGAGAAATCGCAGATATTCTAGGAGTTAGTAAAGGTTCATACAGTATGTGGGAATGTGGCACTGATACTATTCCTCTTAAAAGACTTAATCAACTATGTAATTTTTATGATGTTTCAATTGACTATATGGTTGGTTTTAATGACAAAAAGAAATATACTAATTCTAATCCTGACATTAAATTAAAGATTACTGGCGAAAACTTAAAGAAAATCCGTATTAAAAAAGATTTAACTCAAACTAAAATGGCCAAAGAACTCAAAATTAATCAACCTACCTGGAATAGATATGAAAAAAGTAAATCTCTTATTCTAACTGTTGTTTTAGTAGAACTAGCTAAAAAGTATCATTACTCCATAGATAAAATCTTAGGTAAGAATATAAATTAAACTTATATTCTTTTTTTTATAAGTAAAAAGACATCCTAAGATGCCTAATAAACAAAAATGGTCGAGAAGACAGGATTTGAACCTGCAACCCCTTGGTCCCAAACCAAGTGCACTACCAAATTGTGCTACTTCT
>CANQDN010000125.1 GCA_947593275.1 uncultured Bacilli bacterium | reverse complement strand
TAGTAATCCAAGTGTTGCCTCTGTAAGTACCTCAGGTAAAATTACCGCTCGTTCTAAAGGTGTTGCCACTATTACGGCCACTGCCGGTTATAAAAGTACTAGTATTAGTGTTTCCGTCGACGCTATCGATGTAACTAAAGTTTCTTTAAATAAATCATCTTTAACTTTAACTAAAGGAGATACTTATAATTTAACTGCTACTGTAACTCCAAGTAATGCTACAAATAAAACAGTTACCTGGAAAAGTAATAATGAAACAGTCGCAACCGTTAATAGTTCTGGTCGAATTACTGCCAAAGGTGAAGGAACAGCCACTATAACTGCAACATCTGGTAATAAAAGTGCCACAGTTAAAATAATTGTCGAAAGAGATACTAAAACTTATACCAATACTTACTATGTTATGAGTTATATAAGTAGTAAAGATGTAGGTAGAACTCTAAATCAAAAATTTATATTTAAAGATATAAGTAAAAGTGCTAAAATAACTAGTGTTAAAGTCAATTACTTTAGTGATAGTATAAATGATTATGAAAACTACGCTAATGAAAATTGGAATCGTAAAATAGAACTTTACAGTGGTTATAATAATACTGGTTATATGTCTGGTATCAAAGTATTAGAATACTTTAACTTCTCATTAAATTATACTAATTATAATTTTGATTATAACCAAGCTGATTATGGTAATTATCATGGAATTAATATAAATACTTCAATAACCAATCTATTAGGATCTCAAGGTTATAATGATTTATACTTTGTTCCATTAAAAATAAAAGTAACTTACGAAATATAATAAGTTGCTTTTTTATTCTTCTATAGGCTCAAACAAAACTCTTACATCAATTTCTAAAGCTCTAGCAATTTTCTCAACAGTATCTAAAGAAAACTGCTTATCACATCCACTTTTTGCTTCAATCTTCTTTAAATAATCTACACTTATATTGCTTTTAAGAGCTAATTTAACCTGAGTCCAACCCTTTAATTTCCTTTGTTTCTTTATATTTCTTGCAACTACATAATATAAGCTGTAATCTCCCAATTTAGTCACTCTTTCTAAAACAAACTATTCTATAATAATTATCTCATTAAAAAATTAGCAAATATTTACGATATAGTACACTTTTTTAAAAATCTATGTTATAATAATTATCATAGGAGAGGTAATATGAAAAAGATAGTTAAAAGTTTAGGAATAGTATTAGCAGGTTTTAGTGTAACTTTGGGAATAATGTATGTAAATAGTAGAGGTAGTAAATTAAATGAAATAAATAGTAAACAAATGGCAGTATTTATTGAAGAAGATGGAGAATATAAAGTAAGTAAACAAATACCAACAAAAGGTTATGAGTTTAATGAAGAAAGAAGTTTTTGCAATAATGGAGCAACACCTACATGGAATAGTGTAACAAATGGATTAAAGATAAGCAATCTAACAAAAGATAAGACAAGTTGTATGTTATATTTTGATATAAAACCACCTAAAACACCAGAAGAAGTGTTGACAGATTTAGGTAGAAGTGCAATAGATAGTCCTACTAATTTTACAGCAGTAGATGCTTCAAGACATCCAGCAAATGAATATGAAAAAACACAAATGTTTAAAGCAGAAGATGATTTTGGAAATACTTACTATTTTAGAGGGACAGTAGAAGATAATTGGGTAAAGTATGGTACAGATGAAAAAAATCAATCAATATGGTGGAGAATCATCCGAATAAACGGTGATGGGAGTATAAGAATAATTTATGCTGGTGTTGGTGATAATGCTACAAATTTAACTATCGATGATGGCTATGTAGGAAATAAAGAAAATAGTCAAATAGGAAAATCATATTGGGCAGTAGATAACAGTACATATAATAATAACATGTATGTAGGGTATGAATGGGTATCAGGATATATGCATGGATATGGAAGAACTCCGTCACAAGCAACACAAAGTAAAGCATTGCAAAATCTAAATGAGTGGTTTCTAAAGAATTTAGAAGATGAGTTTAATAACGGAAATGGCTGGATAGATACAGAAACAATATTCTGTAATGATCGAAGTGGAAATAATAATCAGTCATATGAATCATCATATAATGACATAGGAGGAACAGAAACTACTAAAACATATTATGGAGCATGGAAAAGATTAGTTAACAAACAAAATCCAACCTTTAAATGTAGCACAGATAAAAATAACAATAAAACAGCCGATAGCTTCACATATACCGGAGCAAATAGTGGAACAAGGAGTTTAAAATATCCAATCGGACTTATAACAGCTGATGAAGTAGTTTTTGCAGGAGGATTATATAATGCAAATAATTCAGCTTATTACTTATATACAGGAGAATATTATTGGACAATGTCTCCGTCTAACTTTACTAGCGGGTTCGCTGATGTGTTCTATGTGAATTCATATGGCGACCTTCAACACAGCGGTGTGAGCGGCTCATATGGCCTTCGTCCCGTAATAAACCTCAAGTCTAGTGTAGAATTTACAGGTTCAGGCACCATAAATGATCCCTACATAATAAATTAACCAAATCAAAAACATCTACAAATTAATGTAAATGTTTTTTTGAGCTGTGAACTTCTTTCAAGGAAAGTTATATAAAGAACTAAGATTTAATTTTCTTATTTTCTTCTTGGCCTACACCATTACCATAGATACAGGCTTCGATCATACTAATTACTACATTGTTAAAAGAGGTGTTGCATGCTTCTGCTATTTTATCTACTTCTTTTAACAGTGAATCTTTAATATATAAAGATTTGTAACTAGCTGGATCTTTTTGCCTGGTCTGTCTTACAATAAAATCCATTTTCACACCTCATATATATTTTAATATGTTTTAAAAATATAATAAAGGCTAGAATTTTCTAACATATTTTTATATGATAAAATAATTCGTTAAATTTTAAGTAAAGTGCACAAATAAGTGCAATTGAGTTAAAAAAGTACATTTTCATAAGAAAGTGCACTTT
>CANQDN010000124.1 GCA_947593275.1 uncultured Bacilli bacterium | reverse complement strand
CAGTCTTATTAACAGTTTGATGTTGCCACTCTTTTAGTTGCTGTTGTTGGTGCTACTTTTGCATATTATACCGCTACTAACAAACAGGATGGAACGGCTGCAAAAATAGAAACAACTACTGCATCAGTAAAAGGTGTAACATTAAATGCAACATCAGCACTTACAACTGGAAAACTAGATTATCCAGGTGGCGTTATGATTGCAGGTACAAAAATTGAAGTTACAAAAGAGATGGGTGACGAAAATGATTACGAAGTAACATTTGATGTAGGATTGACCGCAACTAACAAAACAGATCAAACTTTAAAATGGTATTTAGTAAGAACCCAAGAAGAAGTAGAAAGTTTAAGTGACATAACAGCTTGTAATTTAGTTTCAGAGTCAGATGGAGACAATCATTCAATTACAAAATATTATTATAATGGATGTACTGTAGAAAATGCCTTAGGAAAAATAAGTGATGGAGTGTTAGTAGGTTTTGGTGACATTACTGCCGGTGATAATACTAAATTAGTAACAAAAGAAAAGACTAGTATTCAAGAAGACAGTAATTTAACAGGTTCTTTTACTGGTGAAGATCAACAACTATTAAATTTATCAGGTCACAAACTTTATACTGATGGTTCAAGTGTTTCAAAAGATAATTCAAATATGTATTATTATTATCTCATTGTAGAATTTACTAATAATACTGGAGAAAGTCAAAATGGGGCTTCTGATGCTAACTTTGGAAAAGAAATATCAGTTACATTTGATAAAATAACTAATATCCTATCTAAAGTCAAGACTTCATAAAAAACTATTGAAACTTCAAACTGAAAAATTGGAAAACTATCGCTTGATAGTTTTTTTTAATTTTTCGTTCGTAATTATATTTATATATAAATATAATTGGTATAATAATGCAAAAGAGGAAGAGGAAAAACACAGTCTTATTAAAAGTTTGATGTTGCCACTCTTTTAGTTGCTGTTGTTGGTGCTACTTTTGCATATTATACCGCTACTAACACTACAAGTGGTGAGGGTCAAAAAGCAGAAGTTACTACAACTAAGTTAGATAGCGTTTCTTTAACTGCGGCACCTGAAGGAACAGTTCAAGGAATGTTAGATTACCCAGGTGGACTTATGATAGCTACAACTAAAGTTACTGCAAGCACCGAAGGTGAAGGAAAGTATAAAGTTACTTATGACTTAAAACTTACTGGAGAAAACGGAACACAAACAGATGTTAATTGGTACTTATTTAGAGCTGGAGATGGCAAAGGTGTTCAAAATTTACAAGCTCCTGGCTGTAAATTGCAAATTGATTCTAATGGCAATACTTCTAAATATTATTATACTAATGATGGAGGAGATACTTGTGGTCCTAAAGGATATATTGAATCAAAATTTAGTGATTTACAATTAGTAGCTAAAGGAACATTAGCTAAACAATCCGGAGCTGGAACAGAAGCAACTGTTGTTCCTGGAGCAATGGAAGATATTACAATTACAAAAGGAACTCCTGAAGGATTAGCAAAACATACATTATATACTACTGCTGGAGCAGGTAAGTATACTTCTGAATATTATTATTTAGTAGTTGAATATCCTAATAAACAAGATCAAGATGCATCTGAAGGAAATCAAAATGCAGACATGGGTCAAAAAATAAGTTTATCAATCAGTTCTATAGAAAATATAGTTACTGAAGTTGACGCAACTGAATAATAAGAAACTAAAACCGAAAAATTGGAAAACTATCGCTTGATAGTTTTTTTAAATTTTTCGTGTAATTATATTTATATAATATATATATATAATGAAAAGAAAAAAGTGGCGCGGGAGTGAGAAAAAATATTATATATTTTTTTTATTTAATTTTCGGAGAAAAATTAAATATAATTTTGTTGTTTATAATAAATAAACAATTAATATTTATAAAAATTAAAAAAAGATAGTTTTTTAAAGAAGTAATTAAAAAACTTAATAATAAATATAGAAAAAATATTTTTATAGTTGGGCTATTAAAAGAGGTATTAATATAGATAGAAGAAAAGATTAAAAAATTTTACAAAAATATAAAAAGGAATTATTAGAAATATGGAAGAAAGGAGTGAATAAATTTTTAAAAATGAAACCATAAGGAGATGTTTCATTTTTAAAAATTTATTCATATTATATATATTAATAACTGGAGAGTCAAGTATATTTTATGTTAATTTTAAATTTTAGTTATATTATTATTAATAAAGTTGTTAAAGAATGCAAAAATCGGCTTTATCATTATTATATTTATTTATATATAAATATAATTACACGAAAAATTTAAAAAAACTATCAAGCGATAGTTTTCAATTTTTCGGTTTGGCTTTAGAAAGAAATTAAGCCGATTTAACTGGTGTAACAGAAACGGCACCATCTACTGTAAATGAAACATTGATAGAATTTTTTTCTTCTCCAGTATCTGTACTTGTTTGATCTTCTTCGTTTTCATATTCAACAACTAAATAGTAGTAAGCAGTTCCTTCATTTGATGAAGTACTAACTGTTTGTTTATTTACTACTGCACCAGTTCCACCAGAAGTTATATTAACTGTAGACTTATTAATTGTACCTTTGGCCACTTCGGTACCTAATTCGCTTACCAATGATAAAGAAGTTGCAGTACAATCTTGTCCGCTTTCACTTGTTTTCTTCCCATCAACTGAATAATAGTAATTTGTTTTTGATTCAGCTTGTGGATCAGCCACTAATGTACACTTATCTGCTCCTGTTAAAGTAGCAGCAGTTGTACCTTCTTTTTTATAAAGAGTCCAATTTAAAACTGTTCCAATAGTCGTTGCAGAATTTACTTTTAAATTAAAATCAAAAGTATAATTATTGCTTGTACTATTATCTACTGCTTTTTTACCTTCTACTTTAGCAGCAACTATTGCGATTCCTCCAGGGTAATCAATAATATCCTTTCCTGTTTCACTAGTGAATTTGAAATCAGTTCCACCAACTTCAGCTGTTTCTACTGTAGTGCTTGCAGTTCCGTTTGTAGTATTGCTTGTAGCGGTATAATATGCAAAAGTAGCACCAACAACAGCAACTAAAAGAGTGGCAACATCAAACTGTTAATAAGACTG
>CANQDN010000123.1 GCA_947593275.1 uncultured Bacilli bacterium | reverse complement strand
GTGCTAGTGGTGCCATCTTTGGCCTTTTAGGTTCTCTCTTATATTTTGGCTATCACTATCGTCTCTATTTAGGAACAGTCTTAAAAACCCAAATAATCCCGGTTATAATTCTTAATTTAATCATTGGCTTTACTCTCCCAGGAATCGATAATTTTGCCCATATTGGCGGCTTAGTGGGAGGTTATCTATTAACCATGGCTTTAGGTATTCCCGGTAAAAAACATAAGAGTGATCAAATAAATGGTTGGATAGTCCTAATTCTTTTAGTCGCATTTTTAAGCTTTATGCTTTTTAGGTATTAACTATGGAAAGATTACAAAAGGTCTTGGGAAATTCTGGCATAGCTTCCCGAAGAAAAGCTGAAGAATTAATATTAAATGGTAAAGTAATGGTAAATGAAAATGTAGTAACAGAACTAGGAACAAAAGTAAGTGATAAAGATATAATTACCGTAGATGGTAAAATTATTAATAGAGATACTCCTAAAGTCTATTATTTGTTATATAAACCCGCTAAAGTTATAACTTCTACCAATGATGAAAAAGGTCGCAAAACTGTCGTAGATTTAATTGATACTCCCTATAGAATATATCCAGTTGGAAGACTTGATTATGATACAACTGGTCTATTAATTTTAACTAATGATGGTGAACTTACAAATATTTTAATGCATCCTAAAAATGAGATTTCTAAAACTTATTTAGCTAAAGTAAGTGGTCTATTAAATAAAGATGATATTGATCGCTTAAAAAGAGGTATAACCATTGATGGTCGTCTAGTTGAAACTAAAAACTTTAAAATAAGAGATAAAAACTTTGATAATAAAACATCTATAATTGAAATAAGTATAATTGAAGGTCGAAATCATATTGTTAAAAGAATATTTAGTGAAATAAATCATCCTGTCTTAAAACTAAAAAGAACAAAAATAGACTTTTTAAACTTAGATAATCTAAAAATAGGGGAGTATCGTAAACTTACAATTAAAGAAGTAAAAAAACTATATAGTTTAAAATAATCCAACTGAACAATTTTCCAAAATTTAAAAAATTGTTCAGTTGAGTGAACAAAAAAGTTGACTTCTTAAAAATTGTTCACTATAATATTAATAGAGGTGATCAAATTGATTAATCGCGAGCATTACTTAAATCAAATTAGGGGTTTTTATGATTCTGACTTAATTAAAATTATCACAGGTATTAGAAGATGTGGTAAATCTATTATATTAAAACAAATAGTTAATGAAATAAGTAAGAAAACCAATAATATTATTTATTTAAACTTTGAAGATGAAGAGATCATAACAAATATTCCTAATGGTGATAAATTAATTAAATATGTAGATGAACATAAAAAAAGTGGTAAATGCTATATCTTTTTAGATGAAATACATGAAGTTATTGGTTGGGATAAAGCCATCAAAACATTGCGTTTACATAATAATTCTGTTTTTATTACTGGTTCTAATTCTAAAATTCTTTCTAAAGAATATACTGATGCCTTTAGTGGTCGTTATGTTTCTTTTAGAATAAGACCATTTGTTTATAAAGAAATTATAGAGTATACTAAAAAACTCAAAACCGAATGTAGTATTTCTGATTATCTTATATGGGGAGGCTTCCCTAAAAGATTTGAATTTAACGAAACTGATATGATAACATATCTAAAAGATCTAAATGATTCTATTATTATTAAAGATTTAATCATGTGTTTTGAAATCAAAAATGAAGAATTATTTAAAAGAATTGTTAACTATATTCTAATATCTAATAGTAGAATATTTTCTTCCCGAAGTATTGAAGAATACTTAAAAAGTGAAAATATAAAAGGATCTATTAATACTATAATAAAATATTTAAGTTATTTAGAAAAAGCTTATGTTATTAATAAAATAAAACCATATTCTTCTAAAAATAAAAGTGAATTATCTTATTATTTTAAACTTTATGATGAAGATGTTTCCTTTAATTCATTAAGATGTTTAAATAGAAGATATGATCTATCTCATAATTTAGAAAATATTATTTATAATGAATTAATATATATGAATTATGACTTAAAAGTATTAAATAAAACCGAAGATGGCAAAGAAATTGATTTTATTGCCTATAAAGATAATAAAGAATATTATATCCAAGTAGCTTATAGTGTTGCTGAAGAAAAAGCTTATGAGCGAGAAATAGGGGCTTTTGCAACTATAGATAATACTCATAAAAAACTATTAATCACTAATGATGATATCGATTATTCAACAAGTACTATAACTCATATTAAACTAAAAGATTTCTTATTAATGGAATCTCTTGATAATATATAATAAAAAACTTAAATCCCAAAAAGATTTAAGTTTTTATTTTAAGAATCTTTATTATCTTCATTAAATACTAAATTATCTAAAGCAAACTCTATACATTCATTAAATAATCTATTCATAGATATATTTGTTTTTACTGATAGTTCCTCTATTTTTTGTAATGTTGTAAGTTTTAATCTTATAGTTTTAAGTACAGATTTTTCTTCTTCAATATTTGGTAATTTAAAATTTGGCATATTCATCTCTCCTATAATAAATTTTAATAGAATGTATTACTTTTTGTAAGTTACACAAAATATGTTACATTTATTATAAAATTATGCTATAATAATTCTGAAAATATAGTAGTAATAGGAATAGTGTTTTTGTCTGGGATTACATTCTCATATTTGTCGACTGGTGGAAAACAAAGTTTAGCCAATACTTTTAATTCAGGATGTTTAAGTATAACAATAGAAGAAGAAAGTGCTGCTTTAGATTTAACAGGAGTGTATCCAGTAAGTGATGTAGAAGGATTAAGTGGAGATTCATATGATTTTACAATAAAGAATATAGGTAAAAATGAATCAAAAAAATATCATTTAAAATATGATACAACAAAAGAACAAGGAGCAAATAAAGTATATAAATCAGTAATAAATGTTACAGCAGGTACAAATGTAGAAAATAAGCAAGCATCGGAGATTAAGTTTCCTATACTGGAAATAAAGCATTAAAAAATCCGATTGGGCTTATAACTGCCGATGAAGTAAATTTTGCAGGTGGTGCATTAGCAGAAAATTCATCATATTATTTATATAATGGTAATGATTATTGGACGATATCTCCGAACGACTTCAGCGGTTCTTATG
>CANQDN010000122.1 GCA_947593275.1 uncultured Bacilli bacterium | reverse complement strand
CAACATAACAGATAGCTCCTTTTGTTAGAGCTTCCTCTAGATATTCAGGCTTATATTTTAAACCTTTACAGATATATAAAGTATTTTTGGATACTTTTTTAGAATTATAACAAACATTTAAAACTTGTTCTTTTAATATGTTATCAGGTATATTAGATCTAATAAATAGACTCTTTTCCTTTAATAAATCTATATAGGATTGTAAATCAAAATAAATCATATTTGACCTCCTTTTAGGAATTTAAAAATCTTTTAAATTTAGAGAATTGTTTTTTATCAGCTTTTTTTAATCTTAGATAACGTCTTATTTTATTATCACCTTTATAGTAAAGAGGATTAGTTAATTTATGGGCTTTTTTAAGTTTTTTCATCTCGGTTATATATTCCGGATTTTTAACATAAGTATACGCTATTTTTAGAGGAATCATTGTCCAAAGATGAATGTTTTTAGCAATTGTAAATTCAGAATCTTGGTTAAAAATATAGTCTTCGGTTACATATTTAGCAAGATTATAGCCAGCGTTAGTAACATAATAATTACTTCTTCCTTGACGCAAGTTTATTTCAAATATTTTATAAGTATTATCTCTTTCATCATATTTGATATCAAAATTAGAAAAGCCAACATAATGAATACTTTCTAAAAAGTTTTTAATTTGAAGAGATAGTTCTTCGTTATATTCGTTTATTACAACAGCATGATTACCAATGCCATGAGGAGTATGTTCTTCAAGCATAGTATGGCCTAAACTCATTAGTTTTACTTTTCCTTCATGATTGGAATAACAAGTCATAACGTGCATATATGTGTCATCACCGGGAATAAAATCTTGTAAAATTAAAGTATCAGTGTAGCCAGCCTCGTATATTTCATCGATTACTTTTTCAAGTTCTTCACGAGTTTTTATTTTATAAACTTTGTGTTGGGTAGGAAATTCATGAGCAAAATAATCAACACTGTTGGATGGCTTTAAGATAACAGGAAAAGAAAAAGGTAAATCAAAGTCATGCTTCATAACAGATTCGTAAATAAATGTTTTAGGATAATTTAAATGATATTTATCACACATTTTGTAGAAACTTTCTTTTTTGATTAGTTTTTCCATTAAGTCTTTATCGATATAAGGGATAATATAGTTTTTAGCTAAATGAGCTTTATTTTCAATAATATTTCTAACATAGTTATCACCACAACCGAGGAGAATTAACTTTTTATCTTTTTTAGTTTTAGCAAAATCATTTAATACTTTAATAAATACTTCAGGTTTATCAATGTCTTCATGGGCTTCAAAGTCAACTATTTTACTTTCATAACTTGGACCAGTATAGAATTTACCTATAACTTTGGATTTTATTTGGTATTCTTCATGGAACGCTCTAGCCATACTATAGGTATTAATATCACCACCTAGTAATACGGCCATAAAGTCTTTATCAATAATTTTCATATAAACACATCCTTTTAAACAATATTATTATACTAAATATAGAATTATAAGTCAAAAGGATTAAGTCTTTTATAGAGGAAATTTTTGGCTTATTTAAGATCATTTTCTATTTCTTTTAATATTTCTAATTCATTAAAGGGATATTTAGTTCCTTTTATATCTTGATATTCTTCATGTCCTTTACCTATTAGTAATATAAGATCATTATCAGTGGCAATACTACAAGCATATTTGATGGCAGAAGCACGATCATCAATGGTGATATATTTAGCATTTACTTTATTTAAACCTTCTTTAATATCTTCATTAATAGCACTTATTTCTTCAAAACGAGGATTATCCATGGTAATTATACAAAGATCACTATTTTTGCCAATAATTGTACCAAGATTATAGCGTCTTTCTTTAGCGCGGTTACCTCCTCCACCAAAAACACTTATGAGACGAGATGGGTTATAGGTTTTAATTGTTTCGACTAAAGATTTTAAGGCTTCTTCTGTATGAGCATAATCAATGATGACTTTATATTTTGGAGTAATTAAAGCGGTTTCCATGCGGCCTCTTACTTTTAGGTTTAAAAGAGCTTTTTTAATGGTATCAGATGGTATTTTAAGTTTGGTACAAGTTAAGATGGCACATAAAGCATTATAAATATTGAAAGTGCCTGGTAAAGATAATTTAAAAGTATCATTTAAGATGCCAGAAGTGGTAAAGGAAGAGCCAAAAAAGTTTTCTTCATTTATGAGGGTGATATTATCTCCTTTTAGGTCGGCTTCATTTTTTAGAGCATAAGTATATTGGGGAACTTTTACACCTTTTAAGACTTCTTCTAAATGAAGAGAGTCATTATTGATAATTATTTCTTTACTATTTAAGAAAAGTTTATTTTTGCAAGAGATATAGTCTTCAAGATTTTCGTGTTCGGTTGGACTTATATGATCAGGAGTTATATTGGTTAGTAAGCCATAATCAAAGGTTAGGCCTGCGAGACGATTTAATTTAAAGGCTTGACTTGAGGCTTCTAAGACAACATGAGTTATACCGGATGATACCATGTCATGTAAAGTTTTTTCAATATCATAAGACTCTGGGGTTGTATTTTTAGTGGGTATTTCTATATCATTATATTTAATACCAATACTACCAATAAGACCACATTTTATTGAAGCATTTTCTAATATTTCTTTAATAATATGCGAAGTTGTAGTTTTGCCGGATGTTCCTGTTACGGCGATAGTTAAGAGTTTTGATGCTGGATTATCAAAATAGTTTTTAGACATATAAGCGAGGGCTAGTCGGGTGTCATCAACTTTAATAATGGTAGATGTGCCATGAATACTTAAAATTTTAGATACGACGATTACGCTGGCTTTTTTAGAAATAGCTTCAGGAATATAATCATGACCATCACTATTAAAACCTTTAATAGCAACATAAAGATCTCCGGGATTTACTTTTCGACTATCATATTTGATATCATTTACGGAAATATCAAGAGAGCCTTGTAAAAGTTGGTAGTTTATACCATTTAAAATTTTTTCTAATTGCATTTTTTTAACCTCCTATAAAAGGTGAAATATCAATAACACCTTCAAATACAATTTCACTTGGGCCTAGCATGGTTAGTTCATGGCTTTCTTTATCATATTCGATTGTTATGGCACCTCCCTTTTGGTTTACAGTACACTTATTACTAGTAAGACCAAGGAGATACCCAATTACCACTGCCGATGAACAGCCTGTTGCG
>CANQDN010000121.1 GCA_947593275.1 uncultured Bacilli bacterium | reverse complement strand
CATTAGCAACTAATGTCCAAGGTGTTGTTGTCCAAGCAAGAAAATATACGTCTTCTCCCTTTTTCTTAAAAGGTACATACACAGTTGTTGCTTGTTCATTAACATATTCTTGAGCTACTTCATGAGTGGCTAGTCCTGTTCCACAATGCGGACAATATGGTACTACTCTTGTTCCTTCATAGAATAAATTTTCTTCCCAAAATTTCTTTAAAATCCACCATTCAGTTTCAATATATTCATTTTTATAAGTAAGATAAGGATTTTCTACATCAATAAATTGCCCCATTTTACTTGTTAAATCTGTAAAAGCATCTTCATTTTCTCGAACACTTTTCCGACATTCTTGATTAAATTTATCAATCCCCAAAGCTTCTATTTCTTTTTTAGATGAAATACCTAATTTCTTTTCAACATGATTTTCAATAGGAAGTCCATGTGTATCCCATCCTACTTTTCTAATAACTTTATAACCTTTCATTACTTTATATTTACATATAGCGTCTTTTAAATTTTTAGCTACCATATGATGTAATCCTGGAAAACCATTCGCAAAGGCTGGACCATCATAAAAGACAAAAGTTTCTTTATCTTTTCGTAAATCTATTTGTTTTTTGTTAATTTCATTTATCCCACCCCAAGATGCTAATATATCCGCTTCTACTTCTGGATATGGTCTTTTATCAAGTTCTTTAAAGTTTTTCATTCTAATTCCTTCTTTCTAAAATATAAAAAAAGATGCTACCTAAAGGACGAGTTAAACCCGCGGTACCACCTTAATTTCTTCTCATTTCTTTTAACGCAAGTTTACGTAATATTCTACTAAATTTCAAATATTAAGCTCCCAAGTGATCTCTTAAAACTAAACTTATTAACCTTCCACCATTTAGTTAACTCTCTTTAAAGTTTAAGCTTTTAAGCGTCTTGTTCACTGCTTTATGTCCATTATTATACTTCATATTTAAAAAATAATCAATTAAAAATTTAAAGTATCTATTTTAGTTAAAGATTTTTGCATATTAGCATTCTTTTCTCTTAAATCTCTTTCTAAATTTATAGCACTCGCTCTCTCATCAATTCGTCTATTCATATCTTTTTCTTTTAATTTATAATCTTCGTTATCTACTTTAACTTTAGGCTTTTGATATTCTAAATTACCATTTTTAATAAGCTTATCATATTGGGCATTTAATTCTTGATATTCCTTCATATCACTTTCTAAAATAAGTCCATTAGATCCATGTGGTAACTCTGGATTATTGCGAGCTTTAATTATTAACTTTTGTAATCTATTTTTAATATCTTCAATACCTTTTGAATCCCTATATTCTTTTGGTACCATTTGTTCAAAATACTTTGTTTTACTTACAATATCCTGAAATTTATCTATATCTGATATAGCTACTTCTCCAATATTCCAAACATTTACTTTTGCTTCATCAGTTTCTTTATTTAACATCTCTAAAGCCGCGATTAAATGATTGCATTCACTTAAATCTTCACTACTTACCACCCAAATCTTATCACCAATTTGATTGGTTGCTTTTATTGGTAAACTACTTGTTCCCTCATAATTACTTATTTTCTTAGCTAAATCATCAATATAATCACATATCTTATCACTTATTGTCTCTTGTTCCTCTTTAATCGGTTCTTTTTTATCCCCCAATAAATGTGTTTTAGCTAAATAAGCCCTCGCTTCCGGTACATTTTCGGCATTAACACATATAACATCATCAATTATAGTTACTTCTTCACTTAAAACATCCTCTAAAAGTTTATTTAATAAATATAAATTATCATATTCTTCCCTATCATCTCTAATTAAAGGACTTCCATCAATCCCAAAAGAGATCTCCACCCCTTTAAAAGATTCATGATATTTCTTCTTTAAATTCTCCATTTCCTCAAGTATTTTCTTTTTAACTTCTCCATTAATAAATAAAGTTAACCCCTTAATTTCTTTATTTAAAGTATCAATATTCTCTAAAACATTTTTAACTTCATCACTTAAAAGACTAAACTTCTCTAATGTTCCCCCATTTAATTTATTCAAAGTTTTAGTAATATCTAAACTTAATTTTTGATAATTACTCTTTAAAGAAGTAAGTGTTGTTCTTAAAGTTTTTAATCTTTCGATATTATTTAACTGTTCCATTTAACTTCCTTCTTCCCTATTTTCTATATTTTACCATAAATTATTTCCCTTGACAATTTAAAATACGTAAAATATTAAAAATATATCTACTAAAATTATTAATTTTATGTTATTATAATTATAATGAAAAGAGGTTATAAAAGTGAATCCCAATATATTTCGTGAATATGATATAAGAGGAGTATATCCTGATACTATCAATGAAACAGTAGCGTACACTATAGGTCGCAGTTATGGAAGTTATATAAGAGAAAAGCTAAATCAAACTATTTGTATTGTCTCTCATGATAATAGGCTTTCTAGTCCTTCTCTTGCTTCCTATCTTATTAAAGGCATTACCGATAGTGGTGTTAATGTCTACAATTATGGTCTTACTACTACCCCAATGCATTATTACGCTCGTTATGTACATAATTTACTTGGTATTATTGTAACTGCAAGCCACAACCCTAAAGACGATAATGGTTTTAAATTTTCCTTTGATACTCTAGCTAATGCGCGCGGTGAAATGATTGAAGACTTTAAAAACTATACTTTCGCCGGTAAATTCTTAAGTGGAAATGGTACAGTATCAAGTGGTAATATCAGTGATAAATATACTGAATTTATCAAATATGGTCTAGAGTTTGGTCGTCGTAAAAGAAAAGTAGTAATTGACCTCGGTAATGGTACAACATCTATTATTGCCCGAAAGATATTTGAAAAAGTAAATGTTGATTTTGAAATACTATTTGAAGAAAATGATGGTCGTTTTCCTAATCATCATCCCGATCCTAATGTTGAAGAAAATCTAGCGGCCCTAAAAAAAGAAGTAGTCCGCGTTAAAGCTGACTGTGGTATTGCCTTTGATGGTGATGGTGATAGAATTGGTATAGTTGATGAAACCGGAAAAGTCGTTCCAACTGATCATTTTATGATTTTAATGATTCGAAATATTATCAATAATGTTAAAAATAAAACATTCCTTTACGATGTAAAATGTTCTAAAGCTTTAGAAGAAGAAATAAAAAAATTAGGAGGAACTCCCCTTTGCTATCGTACAGGTGCTAGTTATACCCAAG
>CANQDN010000120.1 GCA_947593275.1 uncultured Bacilli bacterium | reverse complement strand
TTTATCGCACTCGTATTGAACTTCGCCAAATTGGTGCTCGTGATAAAGCAAGAGAAATCGGAGGTCTTGGCCCTTGTGGTAAAAAAATCTGTTGTGCTAACTTTTTAAGCCATATCGACTCAGTTTCCATGAACATGGCTAAAAACCAAGGACTAGCCTTAAATCCCTCTAAAATAAATGGTTTATGTGGTCGCCTTTTATGCTGTCTAACTTATGAAGATGCTGAATATGAACGTTGTAATATTGGTATGCCGGAAGTTGGTGATACCGTAACTACTCCATCAGGTATCGGCCAAGTCGTAAGTAAAGATTCCCTAAATCGCACATATAAAGTCTTAGTTAATAATGAAAAAATCGAAATATCTTTAGGAGCTAGTAATGAGCCTAGTGCTGAATGATCTCTATGATTATGGCCTAAAGATTTATCAAGATTCAGCCAAATTTAAATTTTCTTTAGATTCAATTCTTTTAAGCGAATTTGTCGAAATTCCTAAATCTGCTAAGAATCTCTTAGATCTCTGCAGTGGCAATGCTCCTCTACCTTTAATTATATCTACAAGAAGTAATTTAAATATAACCGGTATCGAACTCCAACCCCAAATATATGATTTAGCTCTAAAAAGTATTCAATATAACCATCTTGAAAATAGAATTAAAATGCTCCAAATAAACGCCAAAGATACTAACAATTATTTCCCGGGAAATAATTTTGACATCATAACCTGTAATCCCCCTTTCTTTAAATATACTAATACATCCCTAATTAACACAGATTATGAAAAAGCTCTAGCTCGCCATGAAATAACTATAACTTTAAAAGACATTTTTAAGGTCTCATCATCTCTTTTAAAAGATAATGGTGCCTTTTATCTAGTCCACCGTCCCGAGCGTTTGCAAGAAATAATAAGTTACGCCATAGAAAATAATTTATCTCTCCAAAAACTCACATTTATTTACTCAAATCCTGAAAAATGTGCTATAATGGTACTGTTTAAATTCCTCAAACATTCAAATCCCGAAACTAAAGTAACAAGCCTAACAATAACTCGGGATACTAAAACATATAAAAATATATTTAAAACTTATAGAAAGGAACAAAGAATCAAATGAAACTAATCGTCGGTCTAGGTAATCCTGGCTCATCTTATCAAAATACTCGTCATAACATTGGCTTTATGGTTTTAGATAGCTACTTAAAAGATGTCAAATGGCACAAAAAATTCCAAGCATCTTACACTGAATTAACAGTCAACAATGAGAAAACCCTTTTTGTAAAACCTGAAACCTACATGAATTTATCGGGCAACTCTATCCGTGAATTTGTAAACTTTTATAAAATTCCTTACGAAGACATTTTAGTAATTCAAGATGATTTAGATCTTCCCATCGGAAAATATCGCATCAAAACTAATAGCTCTAGTGGAGGCCACAATGGAATCAAATCAATAATTGAAAACCTCCAATCTAATGCCTTTGCTCGTTTAAAAATTGGTATTTCCAAAAATACCACTCAAGATACTAAAGATTATGTTTTAGGTAAATTTACCCCTGAAGAAAAACAAAAGTTAGAAAGTCTCATGCCTACTTTTCATAGTATTATAGAAAGCTTTTTAACCGAAAATATAAATAAAGTAATGAATGATTATAATGGATTAAGTGATTAACATGGATTTTTTAAATAATTATTTTAAATATGATAATGAAATAACAATCAATGGGTTAACAAATAGTTTAGCCCATCTTTACGTGTATAATTTATTTAAAGAAAAGCAAGAAAACATCATTGTTTTAACTTCTACTTTATATGAAGCTAATGAATTTTATCGTGGTCTAAAAAATCTTCATAATGATACCTTTCTTTTCCCAATGGACGACTTTTTAACCAGTCAAGCAATCGCTATTTCTCCAGAGTTAAAAACCAACCGCATTGAAACACTCCAAAATCTTAAAACCACTAAAGGAATCATAATTACTAATCTAACTGGTTACCTCAAATTCTTAACTGATGCCAAAGTTGAATCTAAACTAAACATCAAACTAAAAAAAGGTGAAGAAATAAACCGTAATAAACTAATTGAATTATTAGAAGAACTAGATTATAAAAAAGATACCATTGTAACTTCTACTGGTGAATATGCTGTTCGAGGCTACGTCATTGATATATTTGTAATTTTAAGTGACCATCCAGTTCGTTTAGAGTTTTTTGGTAATACCATTGAATCTATCCGTTATTTTGATGAAGAAACCCAAATGTCTTTAAAAGAAATAAATGAAATAAATTTAATAACCAATGGTGAAATTAAAACTGACACTAAATCAAGCCTCTATGATTATGCAAAACCATCAATTGTAGTAACTATCGATAATAATCGTCTTAAAGCAAGCTATGAAAAACTAGAAGAAGAAATGTTTGAATATCGAGTTTCTAAAAATCTCCCCAAAGATACTCGTTTCATGTTTTCCTTTGATGACATAAATCCGGATTATAATATCTACCTAAATCTTTTAGATAATAAATCTAACACTAAAAATAATCTTAATTTCTCCAGTAAAAATCTTACTAATTTTAACTCTGATTTCGCGGCTTTAAATGAATCTACTAAAGTATGGTATCAAAAAGGCTATGAAATACTTTTTGCTCTAACTAAACCCAATCAAAAAAAGATAATCCAAAGCACCATCGAAGTCCCTTTTAAATTCATAGATATACCTCTAACTAAAGGCTTCATTTTTGAAAAATACGTAGTCATAACTGAATTTGATATCGAAAATATTACTAAAACCGAAATAAAATATAAAAACTCTTATAAAATAGGCCGCAAAATAAAAGACTTAGACGCTTTAAATCTCGGTGATTATGTCGTTCATTTAGCTCATGGAATTGGTATCTATAATGGCCTTAAAACTCTATCTCAAAATGGCTTAGAAAAAGATTACTTAGAAATCCTTTATGAAGGAAACGATAAAGTATATGTCCCAGTGGAAAAAATAAGTACTATCCTAAAATATTCTAGCAAAGATGGCCTAAAACCAAAGATAAATAAACTAAACTCTACTGCATGGGCTAAAACTAAACGAAGTGTTGAAAAACGTATAAAAGATATTTCTACTGAATTATTAAAACTATATGCTGCCCGAAAAGCTATAAAAGGAGACGCCTACGCATCTTATGTCTTAGAAGATGAATTCGCCGCCAATTTGGAAAATAGCAAATAATTAGATAATAAAATATTG
>CANQDN010000119.1 GCA_947593275.1 uncultured Bacilli bacterium | reverse complement strand
GTTGCGCCTCCTAATAAAAAGAAGGGAATGAATAAATTATTATTTGTGATAATAATTGTTTTAGCCCTTTGTGCGGTAGGTGTAGGAGTTTATATATTCTTACATATGTCGCAAGCTAAAACAGGAGTTGTAACTAAAACGGTTAATATTGAACGTAATGGAGAAATATCTAGTGATATAAATGATTATGCAACCTTTAAGGGAGTTAAAAGTAGTAGTTGTATGTTAGATATTACCGAAATTAAAGATACAAGTAAATTAGGAGAAGAATATAATTTTACAATTACATGCAATAATATTAAATATACTGGTAAAGCTAAAATAGTTGATACGGTAAAACCGGATGCGAAAACGAAAGATGTAACTATCAATGTTAATAGTACAGTTAAAGCGGAAGATTTTATTGATGGTAAGTGTGATGATGCTTCTGATTGTAATTATAAATTTAAAGATGAAGATAAAGTAATAAATGCGATTAAAACAGTGGGAGTTTATTCGGATATAGTTATTGTGATAACTGATGAGGCTGGAAATGAAACAGAGAAAGTAGTTAAATTAACGGTTGAAGAAGAAATTCCCGGGATTAGTCTTGTTTGTTCAATTGATAGAGAAGGATATAAAGAAACAACTAAGTTAGGGTTAAATAAAGATAATTTATTTACTAAAAAAGCGATTAGAATTTATACATTTACTTTAACAAGTGAGACTTATAATACTGTAAAGAGTTCTAATACAGATTTAAATAATGTAACATATAACAATATTACAGGAGTGGGAGTATTTGATGATGCGACTTTAACTCTTACAATAACGAAAAATATGACGAGTGATGAACTTGCAGGGGAAGCAAATAGTGCTATTCCTGAGGGTTATAGTGAACTTAAGAATTTCTATACGACTTTAGGTTATAGTTGTACAATTGGTTATTAAAAAAGCAGAAATGCTTTTTTTTTCATGCAATTTTCACATTTATGGTATAATATAGTAGCTAGGAGGTTTTTACTCATGAAAATATTAGTATGTGATGATGAAGTTTTAATAAGGGATGTTATAAAAGAATATCTTAAATTAGAACATTATCAAGTATATGAAGCTAGTAATGGAATAGAAGCGATAGATGTAGTAACTAAAAGGGATATAGATCTTATTATAATGGATATAATGATGCCTAAGATGGATGGTTATCAAGCAGTAAAAGAGATTAAGAAGATTAAAGATATACCGGTTATTATGTTAAGTGCTCGAGGAGAAGAGTTTGATAAGTTATATGCTTTTGATATGGGGATTGATGACTATGTAACTAAACCTTTTTCACCTAAAGAATTAGTCGCGAGGATTAAAGCTGTAACTAAAAGATTACAAAATGAAGAGGCAATATATCAATATGAAGATTTAGTTTTAGATGATTTAGCTCATGAAGTAATGATTGAAGGAAAAGAAGTAGTATTAACACCAAAGGAGTATGATCTGTTAAAATATTTTATGCAGAATAAAAATATTGCTTTATCAAGAGATGGAATATTAGAAAATATTTGGGGTTATGACTTTTTTGGGGATGAAAGAACAGTAGATACACATGTTAAGACTTTGAGAAATAGTTTGGGGAAGTATCGAGATTTAATTAAGACAATAAGAGGAATGGGGTATAAATTTGAAGTTAAAGAAAAAGATAAGAAGTATTAACTTTAAAACATTGGTTTATTTAATTATTTTTAGTGTGGCTATATTACTTTTTTTAATGCTTTCGCAATCTTTATTACTTAGATATAGTTATGAGAAGTATCAAATAAAGAAGATGAATAAAATAACTAGTTTTATTAAATATAATGATAGTGATAATTTATATCAAGAGTTAGAGAGTGTTGCGTATAATAATGAAGTATGTATTCAGTATATGATGCCTAATAATACGATATCTTATAATACTTTGATGGTTGGTTGCGCTTTAAATAGTAATAATAAGCAAGTTAGTAGTTTGATGAGGAAAATAGTAAGTGATAATTTAGAGATAGAAAATATTAAATTATTAAACAATATAAGTAGAACAAGAGCAATTTTATCGGGAGTTAAAGTAAATAATGGTTATGTTTTTATATATTCACCTTTGGAAGATATTAATGGAGCTCAGATAATTTTGCGAGGTCAATTAGTGGTTGTAACAACTTTGGTGATCTTTTTAGCTTGTGTAATATCGTATTTTTTATCAAATAAATTAACTAAACCGATTGTAAATATTACTAAGAAAGCGAAAAAACTGGGTGAAGGAAATTATGATGTAGAGTTTCCTAGTAGTGATATATTAGAGATTGATCTTTTAGCAAATACTCTTAATCATATGAGGGAAGATCTATCAAAGATTGATGAGTTAAGAAGAGATTTGATGGCGAATGTTTCTCATGATTTAAAGACACCTCTTACAATGATTAAAGCATATGCTGAGATGGTTAGAGATATATCTTATAAAGATAAAGAAAAGAGAGAAAAAGATTTAAATGTTATAATTGAAGAAACAGAAAGACTTAATGTTTTAGTTAATGATATATTAGAGTTATCTAAAATGCAAGCTTCTAATCAAGAGTTAGAGATAACAAAGTTTGATTTAAGAGAAGTAATAGATGAAGTAATTAAAAGATATGATATTTTAAAAATAACGGAAGATTATAAGTTTATTTTAGATATGCCTAAAGAAGTTATGGTAGAAGCTGATAAAAAGAAAATAACGCAGGTTATATATAATTTAGTTAATAATGCGATAAATTATACGGGAGATAATAAAGAAGTATATGTAACTATTAAAAAAGAGCGAAAAGAATATGTAATAGAAATTAGAGATACAGGTAAGGGGATAAAGAAGGAAGATATACCATATATTTGGGATAAATATTATAAAAAAGATAAGAATCATCGGAGAAATGTCGTATCAACTGGTTTAGGACTTTCAATTGTAAAAGAGATACTTACAAAACATAAATTTGATTTTGGGGTTAAAAGTACGCTTAATGAAGGAACAACATTTTATTTTAAGATACGTGTAAAAGATAATTAGTTTCACATAATGTTCACTTAGATAACACATTTAAGTGGTATACTTGTTAACATGAAGGGAGAGTGATATTAAGATATCTTACATGCACACTTAAAAAACACAAAGAATAATAACATATAAACTAAAAACTCACACTTAAAGAGAAGGATCTAACTTCTCAGACTGTTGACAAAGTGAAGAAATTTGTTAATAGTCTTTTTATTTTCACAAAAATGTATTATAATTAAATTG
>CANQDN010000118.1 GCA_947593275.1 uncultured Bacilli bacterium | reverse complement strand
AAGCTCGGCTTTATTTGTTACTAATTCACTTGCATCGCAAAATACAAAAACTGACATTTTCAAAAAATCTTAACAGGTTTATTGTATAAATTTTTAAAACATCGGGTATCATTTCATCAGTATCGTCTTCAGTATTTATTAAGATATATTTATTAATTAAATTAGATTTTTTATGTAATTTATTATTTTTAATAAAGTTTATTTGAAGGTGAGGTTTAACATCAATATAGTTATCACCTCTTTTTAAATTAGAAGAAAAGAATCTTGAGATATACATAATACTTTTAATTTCACTACTTCGATCATAATTAGAATAAAATTCAATATTAAGAAATACTTCATTAGGAAGTAAGACTAAAATATCCATATCAAAATCTTTAGAATTAATAGATTCTTTAGAGAGTCTAACACTATTTAAAATAACTAAATCTTTTAAAGAGTTAGATTCTAAATCAAAGATAAGTTCTAATATTTTAATTAAAAATTTTTTATTATCAAAAGTACCAAAAAGGAATTTAGCCATCAAATCATAATAAATGGGATACATTTTATTCCTTTCTTTTAAAAGCCTGCATTTTTACTTTTGCGAACATTTTTATCTTACTATATTTTTTCCGTTTTGTCAAAAAAAAGATGTTGTCCTAACTTTATATTCTAGATAAAAAGTATCAACATCATATATTTAAAGTATTAACTTAAGGACTAATCTTGTATCCTAGTTCTTTTATGTTTAGCCTTAACCAAACATGTAAGTTATAAAAGGATATTGGGCGCAAACCATTCGTGTTGTTCACATTGTTGTTAGTGAGGTTGCCATTCGAATTCACAATGAACACGTTCGCATTCGGATAGTTATACGAAAGACAAATAAAGTTCACACACTTTTAGATTAACCCATCTAATTATACCATTTATTTCAAAAAAAAGATACTGTAATAATCTTATATACAAGATATAAAATATCAGTATCACCTATTTAGAATATAATTCTTGGACTAATCTTGTATCCTAATTCTACTACATTTAGCCTTAACCAAATATGTGAGTTATAAAAGGATATTGGGCGCAAACCATTCGTGTTGTTCACATTGGTGTTGTTGAGGTTGCCATCCGAATTCACATAGAACACGTTAGCGTTGTTGTTGTTACTATTAAAGTTATACGGAGACAACACGCAAATTATATAGATTAACCTCAAAACTAATTATACTAAAAAATATCCTAAAAAACAACTCTTAAAAAACTATAAAGCCGACAACTTACGTCGCCGGCTATACCTGTATTTTAATTTTATATTCATATTTTTGAGCTCATATTATTATTCAAAACTTGTATTGTTATTATTATTATTATTATTATTTTTGGATATATTTGTATTATATATAGTTTGGCGAGAGGTCCAAAATGAAGAGTCATTTTGAACCACATAACCACAACTCCTTGAAAGAGATTCACGCATACGTAGTTAAGAGGACTTAACTACGTATGGGTTTTTACTCGTTCCTGTGTCTGCACTATCTCCACTCGGAAAAGTGAAAGTTGTATCAGCCTTCAGGTTAATTACTGGGCGCAAACCACACGTGTTGATCACACTGGTGTTGAGGAGGGTGCCATCCGAACGCACATAGAACACGTAAGCGTAGCTGCTGCTACTAGTAAAGTTAGACGGAGACATTGTCCAATAATTACTATTCGTATATAACCAATAATTTGTATTATTTGATCCATAATAACCTCCGGCAAAAGCTACTTCATCGGCTGTTATCAAGCCTACTGGATACTCTAAACTTTGTGTGCCTTTTATTTTACTGCCATCACTAGCATCAGTTTCCTTAGCATTTGTATAAGTAAAGTAATCTTTATCCTCATTACCTTTTGTACTGCATTTTAATGTCGGCTGTCTATTACTTTGTGTTAATCTTAAATATGCTCCGTAATATGTACTTCCAGAACTTCCGGTTCCGCCACTTTCACTAAAGCCTTCTTTTAACCAAGAAGCACTACTACTTGTAGAACTTGATCTGTCTCCACAAAAACCTGCATTTGGATCTATTTTTCCATTTCCGCTATTCCATTCGTCATCTAAATTTTCACTAAACCATTGTTTTAGTTGGGTATATGCATTACTTGGTGAAGTATGTCCTCGTTTATCTCCACTCGCATATTGATATCCTACATACATGTTATCATTATAGCTCGAATTAAAAGGATAAGTTGTTGAATTTATTTGAGTTTGTGTACCTGTAGGATTCGGTGCTGTATCTCCAGTACCAGTTCCTGCATATATCAATCTTATAGTACCATCTCCGTTTACCCGAATAATTCTCCAGTAAATATCATTTTGATTTTTATCTTTTCCAAATTTGACCCAGTTATTTTGGACAGTTCCTCTAAAATAATAACTTGTTCCAAAGTCATCTTCTGATTGATAAATTCCATTTTCGTCTGTTATAGTACAACTTCCTTGACAAGCAGCTCCATTAAATTTACTAGTAACACCATGAGATTCTTCCTCAAACTTTGCCAAAAAGTCTCCTTTAGTCTTAGCATCCAAATAAACATAGCACTTAGTCCCTGTTTTTGTAATATTATTAAATGATAATGAACCATCTTCATATTTTATTTCTATACCTTCTTCTTTCTTGCCATCAACATCACAATGACTTCTAGTTTCATTTAAACTAACTCCAGTAGATGGAACTTCTGTCTTCCTTTCATAACAACTAGTATCGCTATCACTAGAACACTTTTTAGGCTCTTCACCTTCAAGTTGTTGTTGATATAATGCTACAACATTAAGATCTGCCAAATCATAACTAACATTACTTGAAACAATTTTTATAGAACTAGTAACTCTATATTTTGCATATGAGTGATAAAACATCAATGCCCCAACTAGAACAAAGACAAATAAGGAAACACCTATGCAAAAACGTTTCCAAAACCTAAATTTCCCTGAATTTAATGTTTCAAATTTCATTTTTTCTCTCCTTTCTTCCAAACTTTTTTCTTCCTTATTCTCCTAAAGTTTATCACATACTTCCAAAAAAGTCTACCATTTGTAGAACTTTTTTAATTTATTCTACAAAAAATGTTAGTAACTTATAAATGAATGGATATTATAATAGTTCTGTAGTAGGTGGTAGTATCATGAGGTTCAACAGAAACGACGAAAACTACGTTTATAGCTTTGTTGGCAAAAATATCAAAAAATATCGAAAAATGCGAGGTCTAACCCAAGACGAACTTGCCGAACTCGTAAATTATTCTCCGTCTTTTATTGCCAATATTGAATCTTCTACCCACCAAACTTTTTCCCTTGGAGCTTTATGGC
This sequence comes from uncultured Bacilli bacterium, assembly GCA_947593275.1. GTDB lineage: Bacteria > Bacillota_I > Bacilli_A > RF39 > UBA660 > Caccenecus. The sequence continues at coordinate 9 of CANQDN010000118.1, read as the reverse complement.
GCATTGCTA
>CANQDN010000117.1 GCA_947593275.1 uncultured Bacilli bacterium | reverse complement strand
GGTTGAACACAGGTCAAGATTACTGGACAATGTCTCCATATGACTTTAGAGACAATCACGCTTACGAATTCTGTGTACTTTACGAAGGTTCAGTCAGTTCAGACGATGTAACCAACAGCCCTTATGGTCTTCGCCCTGTCATCAACCTAAAAGCAGACACTCAGTTTACGGGTGATGGTACAACAAATACTCCATTCACAGTAGTAAATTAATCTCTTGCTCATGACGCTTTCTAACTATATTCATGAGCAAGTTATAGTTTTCATTGCAAGGAAATACTCTAATCCTTGCTTTTTATTTAAAAAAAAACATGGAATTATTTTTCCATATTTTTTACATAATCTACTATAATATCCGCAACTTTTTCTTTTCCTATCCCTGCATTAATACATAAATCATAATTCTTAACATCACCCCAATTATTCCCTGAAATACTCTTATAGTAATTACTTCTTGCTTTATCTGACTTTTGAATTGCCTTTTTAGCTTCTCCTCGACTATCATTATACATTTCCATAACTCTTTCAATTCTATAATCATAATCCGCATAAATAAACACTTTTAACACATTAGGATATTCTCTTAAAACATAATCAGCCGCTCTACCAACAATAACACAAGCTCCATTTTGAGCAATTTTCTTTAATACTTTATCTTGAGCTTTAATCGCTTCTTTAACAGGAGTTGTACTTAAATATAAATCATACATAACTGAAGGTGATTCTTCATTTAAATTAGCAATATATTCTTGAGCAAGACCACTTTCTTCGGCCGCTAAAGCTGTTGTTTCTTTATAATAATACGGAATACCTAATTTTTCTGAAACTAACTCTCCAATAAATTTCCCTTGACTCCCATGTTCTCTTGCAATCGTAATAATAATACCCGGTTTACTATCTTTAATAATAGTTTTATCTTTAACTTTAACACTTTCATCTTCCCCAATATTTTTAAAGAAAATAACAAGCATCGGAATAGTAATAAAAATTCCCACTAAATCTGCCATAGGAGCAGCCCATAATACTCCTTTAATTCCCATATATTTTGGTAAAATAATAATTAAAGGAATAAAACAAACAAGATCTCTAACTAAAGATACTATCATACTTTTTAAAGGTAATCCTACAGCTTGGAAAAATATAGAAGTCATTTTTATAAAAGCCGTAACTAAAACTAAAAGTAAAAATATTTTAAAAGTCATCGTGGCAAACTGAACATATAATTCTCCTTTAATTCCAAATAAAGAAATAATTAAACCCGGAAATACTTGAAATATAATAGTCGCTATAATCCCCACCAAAATTGTTAATATAGCAATAATCTTAAATGTTTCTTTTACTCTCTCATATTTCTTTGCTCCATAATTATATCCTAAAATTGGCTGTCCTCCAACTGCTAAACCTACAACAATATTAATAACTATTGAAAATACTTTCATAGCAATTCCAATCGCCGCAATAGGAGTATTAGGCCCATATTTCCCACAATACTTAACTAACATAATATTACAAACTAAAGAAATAATAACAATCGCCATTTGTGTAATAAAAGTTGAAATTCCAAGCTTAATAATCTGACTAAATATTTTAAAATCTAATTTAAAACTCTTAATTTTAAGTTTAAAAGATTTACTCTTAAAAAATATATAAAAATACGCTAAAATAAAAGTTAAAACTTGTCCAATAATAGTTGCCCATGCTGCTCCTTCAATTCCTAAATTAAACCCAAAGATAAAAATAGGATCTAATATAATATTTGTTATTGCTCCAACTATTGTCGTAGCCATACTAAATAAAGGACTCCCATCCGCTCTAATTAAACTATTAACTGCATTCCCAAGCATATAAAAAGGCATAAAATATAAAAGAATTCTAAAATAAGCTGAAGCTGCTCCTATATTTAAATCACTTGCTCCAAAAGCTCTTAATATATTATCCATATTAGAAAAGCAAATTAAAACAAAAATTATACTCACAAATATCGTTGCAACTATAACATTTCCCACTCCTTTATGAATATCTTTGGTATCCCCTTTACCTTGACTTAAACTAAGATAAGCCGCTGCTCCATCTCCAAAACACCATGCAAAAGCCATTGAAATAATCGTAACCGGAAAAACAATTGATGTTGCTGCATTCCCAATTGCTCCTAATTCTCCTGGTAAATGTCCAATAAATATTTGATCAACTATATTATATAATGAACTAATAAGGAGTGATAAAATACAAGGTATTGCAAACTTTAATAATAACTTCGAAACCTTTTCTTCACCTAAAAATTTATTATTTTCATCTTTCATGATTTACCTCCATTTCTAAATTTTTAGCCAAAAATAAGACGTAAGACCAAAGTGTCTACGCCTATAAAAAGTTTTGACTATCTAATTTTAAAAGAAAATAATTTTTTTGTCAAGCAACAAATTTTCAAAAATAATCAAATTTTTCCCTCTAAAAACCCCTAATATTAAGAATAAATTCCATTATCACTTGACAAAATCCCATTTTTTGTATATTATAACTAACTATCAAAAAGAGGGAGGTTTTATAATGAAAAAAATATTAATGATTGCTTTATGTTTATTAGCTATATTACCTACACATGCCGATGCTAAAAGCTATCAAGTAAATTGGGACTGTGAGGATAAACAAAAACTCGATGAAGATACATTCTATAAAACTTGTCATATTGTTGTAACTAGTGATTTTGATATTAACCATGTAACTGGCGAATTAATTTTAAAAAATGCTACTTTACAAAATGTTAGCCCTAATGGTGATTGGACTAATAATAATGGTTACGGAACAACTGTTGATTTTACTTCCACAACTGGCCATAGTGGTACATTCACAGTAGCCGATCTTATCTTTACTGGCGATATTCATGTAGAAGAATGTGAAACAAGTTTTGCTCCTGGTACAATTGAACATAATGAACCAACAAAACTAACATGTACCGTTGTAGATAATAACTATTATGATTCTATGGGTAATATTGTAACAGCCGAGAAATATTTTGAAGATTGTTTTAATTATGTATGTACAGTCGTAGATAATCAATATTATTTCAATTCTAATGGTAAATCCGTAAGTTATGATGAATTCTTAAATGATTGCTCAAGTACTGAATATATTCCAAATACTCCAGAAACTGGAATCAATTATGGATTAATTATGTTACCATTAGGCATTTTAGCTATTGTTGGTATTACTAAATATACTAAGAAAAATACTAAAATCTATAAAATATAATTGAAGCTCGAATTAAACTCGAATTAAACTCGAGTTTTTTTCTAAAATAAATAAAAAAATACTTGCATTTAGTTTATAATATGCTATAATTATAAACACATGCAGGTGTAGTTTAATGGTAGAGCTTCAGCCTTCCAAGCTGATAACGTGGGTTCGATTCCCATCACCTGCTCCAGTGACGTTTCTGTTCGAACTTTTATAGTTTGAACTTAAATATATAATCAATCCGTTCGGGTTGAT
>CANQDN010000116.1 GCA_947593275.1 uncultured Bacilli bacterium | reverse complement strand
CAATAGGTTTAGCAAATTCTTCTATTAAATCCACATTATTGACAGCGATTGCTTCATCATAATAAGCTTTATCTAAGGCTTCTTTGGCAGCGATATCTTTACCAGAACTTTTGACGTATTCTAACATAGCCTTTTCTTTTTCTAAAGTTGCTCGATCTAATTGAGCTAAAATTTGATCATAATACATATTACAATCCCCCTTTAATGCTTTAAATTATAGCATATTTACTATTAAATGTCAAATTTGTGTCTACTAAAAATCCTTTTTAAGATATATTCTAAGAGAAATTAAGTAAGAAATTATATATAATATAATTGGTCCAAGGATAAGAATTAAATAAAGATAGTGGGAAGCAAAGCTTTTAATTAAAGGACTAATGCCAAAAATGCTTATTAAAATACCGATTAAAATGGCAATACTGAAGATTAGGATTACTAAGAAAATACGACCTTTTTCAGCGCCAAATTTGAAAATAAGAGGATAACCGAGGGAAAATAGAAGAATAACACCAATTAAAGAGCCTAAAGTGGAGATAATGATATGGGGTAAATTTATGGGATTTATAAGACTGATAAGTAAAGTGAAAAGTACTGTAAAAAGAGATATAGCAACACTGTAGATGATATTTTCGATATATTTACTAGTTACAATTTCTTTTCGAGTAATAGATGAGGCAATAGCGTAACTATTCCATTTACTCATGTCATCATAATTAAATGTCGAAAAAAGAATCATTGTTATTACTAAAGTTGGGAAATATATAATTGTTTCTATGCCATTAAAGGCAAAAAAGATAAAAATTAATATAAATATTAAATATTGTTTAAAGTTATTAATAATTATTAATAAATCTTTTTTAATTAATCCTAACATTTTTATTCTCCTTTTATCATTAATACCATTAAATCTTCAATGGATAATTTTTCTACGACAATATTATCATCATTAACATAATTATTTTTATTTTTTACAATTACTTCATAATCGTATTTATTTTGACGATATTTTAAGATATCTTCAGGTTTTATTTTGGTAAAATAAGAAGCATCACATTTAATTAAGCCATAAGATTCTCTAATAGTATCCATGTCTTCACTTAAAATTATTTGGCCATCATTTAAGAAAAGCAATTTATCGGCAATATTTTCTAAATCACTAGTTATGTGAGTAGAAAATAGAATGGTATGGTCTTCATCTTCTAGAAAGGTGCGAAATAAATCTAAGACTTCATTTCTTACTATAGGATCTAAATTACTTGTGGGTTCGTCTAAGATAAGTAATTTAGGTTTATGGGCAAGAGATGTCGCTATTTCCAGTTTTTTGTGCATTCCTTTGGATAAAGTTTTTATTTGGACATCTTTTTGGATATTAAATTCATTTAGTAAATTGGTAAATAAAGTATTATCCCAGTTTTTATAGATATTTTTTAAAATCACAGAAATATCTTTTACTTTTAAAGATTCTGGGAAAAATATACCATCTAAGACCACTCCAACATCTTTTAAAGCAAGTTTTTCTTTGGCATTTTTATTTAATATTTTAATATTTCCTTCATAACTTTGGATAATATTTAAGATACATTTGATGAGAGTTGTTTTGCCGGCACCATTTTCACCAATTAGGCCGACGATGGTTCCTTTGGGTATTTCTAAATTAGCAATATTTAGACTGAAGTTATCAAAACTTTTGGTTAAGTTTTTAATTTTAATAGCACTTTCCATTGTTTCACTCCTTATACATATAGTCTATTAATTCAATTATTGAAGATTTACTTATATCATATTTTTTAGCTATATCAATAATTGTATCGAGATGTTTTTCAATTTCTCTTTGTTTTTGTTCTTTTATTATTTCAAGATTTTTAGGGGCAACAAAACTGCCAATTCCCGGTTTAGTTACAATGAATCCTTCCCTTTCTAGTTCATCATAGGCTTTTTTGATAGTCATAATACTTATTCTTATATCTTTGGCTAAAACTCTGATTGATGGTAAGGCTTCATCATCTTTTAATTCACCGGAGATAATAGATTTAATAAAAGAATTTTTAATTTGTTCATAAACAGGAATTTTACTATTATTACTAATAATTATGTACATATTCATCACCTGTTATAGCCATTATATAACAGTATATTACACTTGTCAAGATAATTAGAAAAAAAAGAATACTTTTTAGGTATTCTAGTTTAGAAGAGATTTATCTTTCCAGCTGGATGTTAAGCCATGATCGATATATATACATTCGCCGGACATGTAAGAACATATATTGCTTCCAAGAACTACTAAAGGATAGCCCATGTCTTTAGGTTCGGCGGCATACCCATTCCAACCATTTATGAACATATTTTCAATCATTTCTTTACCTTCTTCGGCATTTCCAGTGGCACTAGAACTTTTATTAAAGTCATCTGATAAACCGGTTATGGTATACCCAGGACAGATGGCATTAATGCGGATCTTACGACTTATAAAGGCATTATCCATACATTTATTAGTTACATATGTATTCATGCATTGTTTAGCAAAAACATAGGAATTAGCGATTATATCAGGATGATTTTGATACCAATTAACTGCCGTATCCCAATCTTTAATATTTATAACTTCTAGGCATGTCTTATAATTTTGTTCATAGCCAAAGCCTCCCACTGATGAGATAAAAGAGATACTTCCATGATAAGTTATACGAGGTAATAATTCTTCGGTCATGTATTTTTGACCAAAGAAGTTTACAAGCTCAACTTCTAGTTCTTTTCCTTTAAAGCCAGCGATAGCGTGACATAGGAATAAAGCATCGATAGTTTCGGGCAAATCTTTTATTACACGATCAATTTCTTCTTTTTTGCCTAAGTCAGCTTGGTAACTTTTCTTTACTGGTAAATCAATAGGATTAATATCTATAGCATAGACATTAGCTCCTAATTCTAATAAAAGTTCACAAGCACTTTTACTCATTCCAGAGGCAGCACCGGTAATAACAACATTTTTGTTTTCATAACCAAATAATTTTTTTAAATCCATAATCTTTTCTCCTTTTTGTTTTTATTATAACCATTTTTTTAAGAATCAGTAGAATCTTCACTTTCTTCTGGGTTAGGGCCACTTGGTTCTACGGCTTTTTCGGTTATAGTGATAGTATATGTAGCTTCTGTGGTTTTATCATCACTAGTTATAATAGTAACAGTAATAGTTACAGAACCAGCAGAAACACCTTTTACTGTACCATTGGTAACTGTTGCTTTACCACTATCACTTGATTCCCATTTTACTTCTTTTATAGTGATATCTTTTGGTTCAAGTGTATAACTTAAAGTTATTTCTTCGCCAACATTAACAGTATTAGGGCCTGTAATAGTTAGAGTAATAGGAATATCAGGTTTTTCAGGTTCCTCTTTGTTATCGATATCAGGATCAGTTTCTTCTGGTTCAGTTTCATTGGGATCAGGCTCAACTGGAGGATTTTCTTCCTCTGGTGGGGTTTCTTCTTTTATTACCTTAACTTCTAGGCTTGATTTAAAGCCGCCATCTTTAGTAGTTACGGCAAGGGTTATTGTC
>CANQDN010000115.1 GCA_947593275.1 uncultured Bacilli bacterium | reverse complement strand
TTTGCTAGTTGGTTAAGTCCTACTTTTAAATTATATTTGATTAAAGAATTTGAAAGATTAAAAAAGAATGAAGCATACCAAGAAAAAATTGAATGGCATGCAAATAGAGTTTTAGCTAAAACTAATTATTTATTTCATACAGATGCCATAAAAAATTATATTGTGCCAACCTTAACAGAAAAACAAAAACAATTTGTCTATGCCGAAGAAGCTGATGTTTTAAATGTTGCTTTATTTGGCATGACAGCAAAAGAATGGAGAGAAATTAATCCAGAATTGGCTAAAGAAGGAAATATTAGAGATTACACTGATTTAGTACATTTAGTTATATTAAACAATTTAGAAAACTCTAATGCTGAATTTATTAAGTTAGGATTATCCCAAAAAGAAAGACTAATAAGGCTTAATGATTCTGCTAGAAATCAAATGGAAATCTTAAAAAATAATAATGGAATAAAGGAATTAGAAAATATTGATAAATACTTAATTGAAACTAAATGAATATATTTTTAGAAAAGGTTTTGAAAAAGTAATAAATTAAAAGCATTACGAAAATTTATAAAGATATAGGGAATTTATTGCATATTTTTTGCAATTATGATATATTATAAATGTGAATGGCGATGGTGTATCTTAGGGATCCCATCTGAGCAAGTTGGATGCGTCTAGCTTGCTTTTTTAGTGCACTAGTACTATAACTTTTCAATTTTGAGTTTTAATAAATTTTGATTTGTGATATTATATAGTTTAACTTGGAGGAAATATGGAAAAAATAGAATTAAAAGATCTTAATTTAGCCCTATTAACCAAAATGAAAAGTCAGGGAACTAAAAGTATTATATATGAATACGGGAATATTTGTTTAAAATTATTTAATGATTTAACTTCTGAAGAACAATATGCTATGTATAAAAAATTGCTCGAAATGGAAGAGTTAAATATAAATGGCGTTTTATTTCCTAAAGCTTTAATCATGGACAACAATCAGTTAAAAGGGTATATAATGGATAATTTTAAAGATTCTCTTAGTTTATATGATTATTTTACTTCAGAAAGATTTGTTAATTGTAAAGATATATTCTCTGCTGTTAAAAAAAGTAGTTTAATTTTAAGAGATATTCATAGTAAAGGAATAATTTGTGAGGACTTATCTTTTGATAATATTTTAATTGATAAAAAAGGTAATATTAAATATTGTGATATAGATAGCTGGTATTATAAAGGCTATATGGCTCCTTATATATCTTTACTTTTAAAAAGTTTCTTAATAGATTATCGCAAAATAAATAATAATCTTATCTCTAAAAACATGGATAGATTATCCCTCATGCTCGCTTTCTTTTATCTTATGTATTTAAAAGAATTACCAGCTTTAACTAAAAAAGATTATAGATTATTAAGCCTTATTAAAACTCTTAGAAATATGCAAGAATATGGTGATATATTAATAAATAAAAAGAATACTATTCCCAATATACCATATTTAGATTCATTAATTGATGATAAAGACGACTATGTTATAGACCGGTTAAAACAACTAGGCCTAAAAGAAAGAATTTTAAAAAAGTATTCATAATTAGAGAATACTTTAATTATTTTTTTTGCTTTTTTCCCTTAAATAGGTTATAATTAAATTATAAAAAGAAATTAAGGAGTGATAATATGGAAAATAAATATTATTTAGCGATTGAGACCAAACCTCACAATTATTTTCCAATCAATTTAGGGGATTTAAATATTTTTAAAAGTACCTATACGTCTTTAGAGGGCTTAGATAATTTAACTATTAAATATACTGAACAAGAAATAAAAAGTGCCATAAGAGACGCTAATTTATTAGATATAACTGATAATATGCCTTTAATAGTAATTTATTATGAAAAAAACGATATCCGAAAAACTAACGCTTTAACTAAAGATAAATATTATGATTTATGGGGTTATTTAAAGAATAATATAGGCGATAAAACCTTTTTAAATAAGATTTATAATTTTTTAAATAATAAAATAGATACAGATATTTTAAAAAGATTAAAAGAATCTCAAAATGAAGAATTTTTAAACCTTTTAAAGACTTTAGATTATTCAATAATTAGAAAGCTTTATTTTTATTTAAATGACCATGCTTGATAGTTATATAACCTCTTTTTTAGATTATTTATTAAAAGAGCTTAATTATTCTTCTAAAACTATTAAAACCTATTCTCAGAGTCTAAAAGTATTTAAAAAATATCTTACAATAAATAAACTTAATTTCTTCCATTTAACTAAAGAAGAAGCTTTAAAATATAAAGCTTATTTAATTAAAGAAGGCTTAGATAATAAAACTTCCTCCCTAGATTTAAGCACGGTAAGAAGTTTTTATAATTATTTACTTGAAATAAAAAGAGTTGAAGATAATCCCTTTTTCCAAATGAAGAATCCCAAAGTAGAAAAGAAATTGCCTAATTTTTTAAAGCCTAGTGAAACTAACTCAATTTTAAAAAGTCCCCTTAATACTCCATTAGAGATTCGTAATCTATTTATAATTGTCTTTTTGTACGCAACTGGAGTAAGAGTAAGTGAATTATGTAATATAAAGCTTGAAGATATGGATTTTAAAGAATATACAATTAAAGTACTCGGTAAAGGAAGTAAAGAAAGAATTGTCTATTTTAAAGCCCTCCCAGAAACTTTAAAAAATAAGTATTTAAATGAAACCCGAAAAGAACTCTTAAATGGTGAATTTAGTCCTTATTTAATAATTAATAATAAAGGAAAACAACTAAGCCCAAGAAGTGTCGAACTAATCGTTAAAAAATATGCTTTACAAAACAATATTAAAAGTAAAGTAACTCCTCATACTTTAAGACATACATACGCAACTGATTTACTTAATAATGGCGCTGACATAAGATCTGTTGGTGAAATGCTTGGTCATGAATCCTTAAGTACTACTCAGATATATACCCACGTAACCAGTGAAAGATTAAAGGAAGTTTATAATAAAACACATCCGCATGCAAAATAATTGCAATTTAGTTTAAAAATAGCTATAATGAAATTGGTGAAATTTATGAAGTTTAACTATAATTTAATAAAAACCGAAAAGAATACTAAAGCAAGATTAGGATCATTTAAATATAAAGATAAGACTTTTTATACTCCGATGTTTATGCCTGTAGGAACTCAAGCAACAGTTAAAACTTTATCTCCCGAAGAAATAAAAGAAATGGGTGCCGGTATAATCCTATCTAATACTTACCATTTGTGGCTTCGCCCGGGTGAGGATACAGTAAAAAAAGCCGGTGGTTTACATAAATTTATGAATTATGATGGTCCAATTCTAACCGACAGTGGTGGTTTTCAAGTTTTTTCTCTAGCAAATCCTAAAGATATAACCGAAGAAGGAGTTCATTTTAAAAGTCACTTAAATGGCGATAAATTATTTTTAACTCCCGAAAAATCCATCGAAATTCAAAACAAGTTAGATAGTGATATAGCCATGTCCTTTGATGAATGTCCACCCGCTAGTGCTACTCATGATTATATGGAAGAAAGTATTAAAAGAACTCTTA
>CANQDN010000114.1 GCA_947593275.1 uncultured Bacilli bacterium | reverse complement strand
GTACCCGCTGTAACATTTATTACTGACCTATATACTTTATTTGCTCCTTGTTCTTTTGTTGTATCATAATCTATCCATTCTTTTAAATGATATGTTTTTGATGCATTTCCATATATTACACCACTATATAGAAGATGTGAGGCATATGCTCCATCTACAGTTCCATCACTCTTATCAATATCACCTAAATTACTTATTAAATTATCCATTGTATCACTAGATAATGCTACTTTTATATATTGATCTTCTAATGTATTTGTTACTTTATTTAAACTTTCTAGTGATATATTATAACTGGTTTCTTCATTACAATTATTCTTTATTGTAAAATCATATGAATCTCCACTTAATCCTTCTACATCACTTACTGGATACACTCCAGTTAAATCTAAAGCTGCACTTTCTTCTTCTATTGTTATACTTAAACATCCTGAATTAAAAGTATTTGCTAATTCTTGTTTCCCACCAGTCGATAAATATGAGAATGTAATCCCAGACAAAAAGACTATCCCTATTACTACTATTCCCACTACTAATATTAAATTTCTCTTTTTCATATTTTTCCACTCCTATGTAAAGCTTTAGTGAATCTATTCTTCACTCTACATGTCTACTATACAATATATTTTTAATAATTTCAAGATAAATGTTCCATTTTGCGTCATAATATTTTGCTATTCTCTTGATTTTAGTAAAATTTTGCTTAAAGGATGTGTTAAAATGCGTTTAAAAGAAATAAGAGAAAGTAATAATTTTACTCAAATGGAATTAGCTAAAAAATTACAAGTATCCCGTAGTGTTTATGGAATGTGGGAGCAAGAAAATGATTTTATTCCCCTTAAAAGATTAATAGATTTTTGTAATTTTTTTGATGTTTCTTTAGATTACGCTTTAGGTTTTAGTGAAGAAACAAAATATGAAGATCTTAAAAAAGATATAGATCCAATTAAATTAAAAGAAAGAATCAAAGCTTTAAGAAAAGAAAAAAACATGACCCAGCTTAAATTATCTAGTAAATTAAAAATAACTCGCTCCCTAATAAGCAAATATGAAACAGGATCTAATCTTATATTAACTGGTTTTCTTATTGAGTATGTTAAATATTTTCATATTTCAGCCGATTATTTAACTGGAAGAATTGATACTAAAATAAATATTAGGTGCTAAAATGGAATTAAAAGTAAAAAATAAAAAACTAGTCCCCTAGTTTTTTAAATTAACTTAATTAATATTTCATTCATAACATATAGTTTTTTAGGATTAATATATATATGATCATTTTTATATATTAAATCTCCACTTTTAATTAAAGGCTTTAAAGGAAAAATATTTTGCATATTTTCTTCATATTTATTAAAAAACTCAATTAAACTTACCCCTTCTAATTTCCTCAACCCCAAAATAAGCTCATTTTCCATATTATCCACTTTACTCATTAAAGCTTTAGAACTAATAAAATTCCCTTTTAAATATTCCGTTAAACTTTTAGTATTCTCATATCTTACTGCTTCCACAAAACCTGATGCTCCACACCCAAAACCATAATATTCTAAGTTATTCCAATAAGTAAGATTATGCTTTGACTCAAAACCCTTCTTAGCAAAATTAGATATTTCATAATGTATATATCCCGCTTTTTTTAATGTTTTACAAAGCCCTTCATACATTTTAGCATCTCTATCTTCTTCAATCGGTTTTATTTTATTTAATCCCACTAAAGTATTCTTTTCAATTATAAGACTATAAGCACTAATATGTTCCGGTTTTAATTTAAGAAGTAATTTAAGATCTTTTTGTAATACTTTTAAAGTCTCACCAGGTATAGCATACATTAAATCTAAATTAATGTTTTTAAACCCCATCTTCCGCGCTAAATCAATTCTTTTTTTACTATCTTTAAAATCACACGTTCTATTCATAAATTTAAGTTTATCTTTATTAAAAGATTCTATCCCAATACTTAATCTATTAACTCCATTTTTTAAAAATAATTTTAACTTTTCTTCTTCTAAATCATTTATATTACATTCAATTGTAAATTCAATATTCGAACTCTTTTTAAATTTATTAGTTATATTAAATAACATCTCTAATTCTTCTATTGTTAAACAAGTTGGCGTTCCTCCCCCAATATATAAAGTTTCTATTTCTTCTCCCATATAAGCATTATCTATTTCTTCTTCTAAACGTTTAAAATAAGGCTTAATCCAATCATTATTATATACTACTTTACAAAAATCACAATAAGAACAAATACTATTACAAAAAGGAATATGAATATATACCGCCTTTATCTTTTTCATTTAGATCTCCCTATTTCTTCATCTTGTATTCTATTTATAGCGTTATAAATAGTAGTATAATTAATACCCGTTATAGATTGTAGATCCCTATAAGTTAAATTCTCTCTTTCCTTTTTTTCTTTTAAAATAATTGCTTCTTCATCCGTTATTGTAAGCTTTTTATGTCCCGTTTTACCTCCAACTTTTTTCCCCTCTAAATAATTTTTAGCTAAAACAAGATTAACTTTTTCGGAAAGTAATCTATCATAATATAAAGAATTTTCATCTCTTATTAATTTTAAATATTTAATAACTGAACGCCTAGAAATGCCAAAGTTTTGGGCAGCCTCATTAATGGTATGACCTTCAATTATATATCTTGCAACATTTCTTATAAGACCAATTGACATCTTATTCCTCCTCACTTAATATAGCTAAAAATACATCACTTGGAAGTTCCACTGAACCAATCATTTTCATCTTCTTTTTGCCTTCCTTTTGTTTTTCTAAAAGCTTTCTTTTCCGAGTTATATCTCCCCCATAACATTTCGCTAAAACATTCTTTTTCATTGCACTTATATTTTCTCTTGCTATAACTTTAGAACCAATACTCGCCTGTATAGGAAGTTCAAACATCTGTCTTGGAATTAACTCTTTTAATCTTTTTACAACCTTCCGACCCCGCGCATAAGCAAAATCTTTATGCACTATAATTGATAAAGCATCTACTATTTTCCCATTTAATAAAATATCCATTTTAACTAAAGGTGATTCTTTATAACCACTTATTTCATAATCAAAAGAAGCATAACCTTTTGTAGTACTCTTTAATTTATCAAAAAAATCATAAACTATCTCCGAAAGAGGAATATCATAATGAATATTAACTCGTGCTTCATCAATATATTCCATTGATTTATAAATACCCCTTTTATCTTGACATAATTCCATAATTGATCCAATATAAAGACTAGGAACAATTATATTAGTATAGATAAATGGTTCTTTTATACTTTTAATAGTATTCGGACTTGGCATTTTATTAGGACTATCTATTTTTAATATTTCTCCATTAGTTAAAACAACTTCATAAATAACACTAGGACTAGTAGCAATTATATCCAGATTAAACTCTCTTTCAAGACGAGTCATAATAACATCCATATGAAGTAATCCTAAAAAACCCGTCCTAAAACCAAAACCTAAAGCATCAGAAGTCTCCGGTTCAATAGTTAAAGCTGCATCATTTAACTTTAGTTTACCTAAAGCATCTTTTAATTCTAAAAAACGATTAGGTTCGACCGGAAATAAACCCGAATATACCATTGGTTTCATAGGTTTATA
>CANQDN010000113.1 GCA_947593275.1 uncultured Bacilli bacterium | reverse complement strand
GCTACCACCAATATAGAAGCAGTACCCATCACAATTCTTTCTCGCTGCCAAAGATTTGATTTTCATAAAATTACTCTTAATGATATAGTAAAACGCCTAGAATACGTTACTTCTGAAGAAAAAATTGCCATTGATCCTGAAGCCTTAGAAGAAATCGCTTATATCAGTGATGGAGGCCTAAGAGATGCCTTAAGTATTCTTGATCAACTATCCAGCAATAATAATAAAATAACTATTAATGAAGTAATTGCCCATTTTGGCTCAGTATCTAAAAAACAAATTAATGACCTTTATGATTGTATTGAAACAAATAATCTTGAAAAGTTTACTACTATGATGACCAATTTTAAAAATCTTGCTATAGATTATAAATTACTAATTAAAAAATTCTTGGAAAAAATTGAAACCGAAGCTATAAAAGTGAAGAAAAACGAAAACACCAACATTTCTTATGGCACTTTAAAAGATATGGCCTTTGAACTTGCCTCTATTTCTAATTATGTTAATATCAATATCGACCCCTATCTTTTAATTGAAATAACCCTCTTAAATTATTTCCCGGGAAATAATCCCTCTACTCCAAAAACACCCGATATCACTCCAGCAATTGAAGAAGCAACTCCTAAAAAACCATCATCTCCACTTATCTCATCACCAACTCCACCTGCAGTATCCCTAAAAGATAATTCGGAACTAGAAGAGTTGATTAAAATCCGCATCAATAACTGTTTCACTGCGGCTTCTAAAGAAGAACTGGAAAAAATTAAATCAAATTGGCCTGAATTTATCGCAAGCCTTCAAGATAAATCCCTCCTAAACTTAATTATTGATAGCAATATCGCCGCGGCCAGTCCTGAAATTGTAATATTAACAGCCAATTTAGAAAGTACAGCTAATTTAATCAATAATAACTTAAATACTTTATCAGACATCTATAATAAAGAATATAATACTAATTATAAATTTATAGCTATTTCTTCCTCAAGATGGTCTAACGAAAAAAGCACTTATATATCTAACTTAAAAGCAAAGAAAATCTATACATACATGGAAGAACCAGCCTCCCAATCAGAAGACCCTCCAGAAGTAATCCCTGAGGTTGAAAAAGTTGCATTTGATCTTTTTGATAAAGATAAAATAGAAATAAAATAAAAGAAAGAAGGAATTAAAAATGAATATGCAAAATTTAATGGCTCAAGCTCAAAAAATGCAAAGAGACATAACTAAAAAGAAAGAAGAAATCGATAATAGTACTTTTGAAGGTACATCAGAATGGGTAACCCTAACCATGAATGGTAAAAAAGAGATAATAGATCTTAAAATTACTTATACTGGCTCTCTATCTGAAGATGATAAAGAAGCCTTAGAGGATATGCTTAAAATTGCTTTTAAAGACGCTACAGCTAAAATTGATAAAGAATTTAATGAAAAAATGGGCGCGTATGGTTCTTTAGGTGGTCTATTCTAATGCACTATCCCCAAATATTAGAAAATCTTATTAGTTATTACCAAAAGCTTCCCGGTGTTGGTGAAAAAAGTGCCGAAAGATTTGCTCTAGCCACCATCGAACTAAAAGATGAAGAAGTAGAAGATTTTAGTAAAACCCTAAAAGATGCAAAAAAAAACCTTCATCGTTGCTCTATCTGTGGCAATATAACTGATGAAGAGATATGCCGCATCTGCCAAGATTCCACCCGCGATAAAAACCTTATATGTGTCCTTGAAGAATATAAAAATATCGCCTCTTTTGAAAAATCTCAAAAATTTACAGGCACCTATCATGTCTTAAATGGCCTTATATCTCCAGTTGATAATCGTGGCCCCGAAGATATAAATCTATCTAGTTTAATAAATAGAATAAATAATCTTCAAAATCCCGAATTAATTTTAGCGCTAAAGCCAACAATCGAAGGAGAAGCTACCATTTTATATATCCAAAAAATTCTCGAGAATAAAAACGTAACCATATCTCGTCTATCCTATGGTATCCCAATGGGTGCTGAAATAGATTATCTCGATAATATTACTCTTGAAAAAGCTTTAGAAGATCGTAAAAGAATTTCCGAATAATTTTAAACATCCCTCATATATTGTAGTGTGATGCTCTATGTTAAATAAAATAATGAAAGTAGTAAAAAAATTATGTCTAGCCTTTGTAATGCTCTATGGTTTAAATATTATTTTAACATCTGTTAATATCTTCATCCCTATTAACATTATAACCTTAACTGTAGTAACATTGCTAGGAATCCCCAGCCTTTTTGGTTTAGTCGCAATTTTTTTCCTAATTTAAAAAAGGTGAAGATTATGTTTCAAAATCTCGAATTAGAAAATTTATTAATAAAATCCCGTGAGAACAAGCTAGCTCACGCTTATTTGCTTGAAACAAACAATCTAGAACTTGCCTTAAATGATCTAAAAATTCTTATAAAACATCTTAATTGCCCTCATGAATATAACGAATCTTGCACACAATGTAACTTATGTAATTTGATTAATCTAAATAATCTTCCTAGTTTAATTGTAATCGAACCCGATGGTAATAATATTAAAAAAAATCAAATAGATGACCTAAAAAAGAGTTTCGATAGTATTCCTATCTATAGTAAATATAATACTTATATAATAAAAAATGCCGAAAAACTAAACTCCAGTAGTGCTAATTCAATGCTTAAATTTGTCGAAGAACCAACCCCAGGCATCATTGGCTTTTTCTTAACCACCAATAAGGATATAATGATTGAAACTATCAAAAGTCGCTGTCAAACACTTATTTTAAATTATGAAACAAATTCCCTAAAAGATATTCTAAAAGTATCGGAAGAAAAAATAAATGAATACTTATCTGCTACCAAATCTTTCTTAAACTATCTAAATGATACTAAATTATTAAATAATAAAGATCTTCTTATTTCTTATTTTTCAGACCGCAAAGATATCGAAAATATATTAACCATCATTTTATTAATATATTATAATTATTTTTTAAAAGAAACTAACCAAAAATACTCAGAAATATATACCAATATCTACCCAATCTCTGATAATTTAAAACAAATTACAGAAAAAATGCAAATAATTAATAAAATTTTGACTAATATGAGTTATAATGTAAGTACTGAATTAATTTTAGATAAATTAGTTATAGAAATGCGAGGAGTATCATGAACTATTATGTATATGGAGTAAATTTTAAAGATAATGGTAAAGTTTATAATTTTAAAAGTACCTTTATTTGTCCAATCAATGTCACAGTTATAACTGAAACCGAAAAAGGAGAACAATTTGGTAAAGTAATAAGCCAAATAAAACCCGAAACCATTAAAAATTTTGACGAACTAAAAGATATCAAAAGAATCTCTACCAAAAGCGATTATGAACAATATCTCCGCAATTTAAAAGATGCCGACCGGGCTTTAAAAGATTGTCGTAGTCTCGTAAAAGAACTAAATCTTGATATGAAAGTTATCAATGCCAATTTTACTTTTGATCGTAAACAATTATTATTCAACTTTCTCGCAGATGAACGTATTGACTTTCGAGAATTAGCGAGGAAACTCGCCGCCATTTATCGCACTCGTATTGAACTTCGCCAAATTGGTGCTCGTGATAAAGCAAGAGAAATCGGAGGTCTTGGCCCTTGAAAAAAATC
>CANQDN010000112.1 GCA_947593275.1 uncultured Bacilli bacterium | reverse complement strand
CTTTTGGTCTCTGAGGCCGATGATAATGAAGTTAATATAAAGGGTGTTGGAGATAGTAATCCTAAAGCATGTTTTGTAAAACAAGTTGATTCATTGTGTGAACAAAATGGTGGTTGTGAAGGTGTTACTACAACCGATCAAAATAGTAATGAGTATACACTAAATGGTACAGATAATAATACATATTGTACTACTAACTGTAAAGAAGATTATACAATGGTTATGCCAACGGCTAAACTTGTAAATGCAGGAAGTTACTTCTCATTTACAGCACATATTAATGGTTCTAAGAATTGTTATACTAATACAATTAATAGGGAACAATATAATAAAGATATATATGATATACAAGTACAAATTGTTAATGCTTATAATGAATGGTCAAGATATAATACTGCCTTACAAAATATTGAAACTGAAATGAGTTATCGTGAATATTTTGATAGAACATGTGGTGAAGATGAAGAAGAACCATGCTGTAGTTCACAACCTAATTGCCAAAAAGACTTTATTACTCCTGGAGTAACATATCCTGGATTTAGTTATAGTTACAATGAGGGAGCTCGTGTAAATAGAGGCGTTTTAGATGTTTGGCCAGAAGATAAGGATGTTGGCAATATTTCTGATGAAGGTTATAGTGGTTCATGTGAAGGTGATCAAGATTGTGATGGAGGCATGGATGATGGTGAATATGTTTCTTATATTGAAGATCTTCGAGATAAAGCTGAGAGAAAATTAGTAGCTTATGTATCATCGCTTTCTGAATTAATAACAAAATATAATTCATGTTCTAGTAGAAATGGTTGGATAAAAGATGCTGATATAGCATATAAACCTGATATTACTTATAATTATGATGAAGAAGATTATATAAATTTACTTACACCAGCGATAGGACAAGTTGATGAAGTAAGTAAGAGTATTTCTCCTGCAAGTGATAAATATTATAATTTAAGAGTAGCTTCTGATGGAACTGTAGCAAGCTTTGAACTTGATCCTGGTACTGATTTTGAAAATTGTACAGAAGGATATGATGAGACATCAATATATTATACAGTATGTACAACTACTAGTGGTTGTCAAGGTAAGCCATATGGAGTTTCAGATGCTAGATATAATACAACAGTTTCAACTGTAGAAACAACATATAAACCTAAGACATTGTTCTATAATGTATATCCTAGTGGTAGAATTGAGAGAGCAAGTGATCATGAGGGTGAATCTAAAGAAGCTAAGAATGGTGTATTCTTAGAGAATGGTATGCCAGTATCATTAAATAGACAACAAGGTATATATGAATATGATATTATTATTACAGATTTAGGAGAGTTCTATTATAAATCTGGAAGTAATAATTTAGGACGTTATGCTGGTAGTGCTTCGGCAGTTGTTAATCGTGATGAAATTAATTATATGTGTTCTTACTTAGTTAACTTAACACAGACAGAAAATATAGCGTGTGATGCGAGTCCTAGTTGTAAAGATGATTGTGTTGGTAACTGTGTAGGACCTGATTGTGGTGATGAATACTGTGATGGTGTTGATTGTATTAATAATTGTATTGGACTTGGATGTATTTATGATGTTGATTCGGGTTCATCAGTAACGGAGAGAACAGTAACACTTACAACTATATTCCCTAATGGTGATGAAACATTACCACCTAACTGGAGTACTGCGAAAGGTATTCAAGCTAGAGAAGAAATTGAAGCTAAAGCTGATGGTGTATATGATGAAGAACCGGTTTTAAGTATTACACTTGATGGTGTTAATGCAAGAAAGATTAAAGACTATAATGAGCAAAATGTTGATAAAGGAAATAATAATATAGGTAGTTTCAATGCTCAAGTTGGAGATCTAGGTGGTTATTCAAATGAAACACTTTCATGTTATGCCGTGGGATCATATGAAGAAGTTGCATGTTATAGTACATTTATTGATGATGTATTAAGTGGAACTTATGGTTCAATAGTTAATGATAATTGTAAACTTAATGAAAGTGGCTATCGTACTGGTACTGATGTATCGGGTGCACAAGGCGAATACTTCGAAGCATGGAGCCAAGGTATAGGTGACCAAATTGGTCCATCTTACAAGTAGGAAAGGGGAGTTAAAAGATGCCAAGTACATATTGGGGTTATTGGTTAGTTGTTATGGGCGTTGCAATTGTTGGTTTAGTCGCAACTGTTAATGGGTTAACAACTACCCAAACTCAAGATTATTTAAGTATAAAAGAAATAACTGATGCTTCAATGTTAGAAGCAATCGATTATGGATATTATCGTGATTATACAGAAGTAAAAATCGATAAAGAAAAATTTATGGAAGTATTTATCAGAAGAGTTGCTCAAACAATGGGCTTACAAGATAGATATACAATTAATTTTTATGATATTTATGAAGCTCCTCCAAAAGTAAGTGTGGAACTTATAAGTAATAGTGGAAATAGTATTGATGGTAATGGGTATACAGTTCCAACTAGATATAGTGCTATCCTTCAATTATTTAATGAAACTGGAGGAAATAGTGGAACTGTAACCCCTAAACCTACTACTCCAACTGAACCAGAAGAAACTGATCCAGAAGAGCCTGAGGAACCTGAAGAAGAAGTTGCATGTGAAGGGGATATTTCAACTACTGCCTTAAAAGGTATGCATGGAACGGCAATGGGTAGTGTAGCTATTTATAGTGATTCAACTAAATCTCAAGTAATTGGGACAACAACTCCAGGAGTTATATTTGATATATCTGGTGAAAAAGGAAATCTATGGAATATTAAATATAATGGTGAATGTGGTTGGGTAGAAGATACCAAAATGGCTATTAATTTAAAAGATTATTTTAGGGGTAAATCTGGTATTAGCATAAATATTACAAATGCTAGTAGTAGTATAATGAAGGTTAATGGAGTTGATATTCCAGGAGTAACTGGTAAAGATTTATATAGTTCAGAATTTGATAATTTTGTACCTTTAACTTATTCATTTGCTCAAGATTTAGCTAAAGCAGCAAATGCAGCAGCTTCAGCAGGAGATACAATAGTTGTTTATGAAGCTTATAGACCAGGAGGTATATCTGGTAAAGTATATTCTGGTGTAACTAGTTTAGTTAGTAGTGGAACAATAAAAGAAGCTACAAGTGATTCTCAATGTAAAAGTAGTAGTAAAGGTACTTATTATAATTGTTCTTATGATGATACATATCCTAATTTTAATGGTGTTTATTGGCAAAGGGCAACTTTTATAAATAATTCAAATAATTCATTACATAACTATGGTTGTGCTGTAGATGTTTCATTATCAGGATATAATGATATGCCTTCAGCAATGCATGATTTAAGTGCGAATGCTGTTAAGTTTGGTGGTATGAGAAATTCTACTGCTTATAACTGGGGGCAAGCAAATAATAAATGGTTTAATTCTAAATTTGAAAAGAGTAATGGTGCTACTAGATTAAGAAATTACATGTATGGTGCTGCTGGTATGAAGGAAATTACTTCAGAATGGTGGCATTATGAGAGTCCAACATGTAAAAATAATATTGGATCTCCACAGTCATTCTGGGCTGCATAATATAGAAAGGGAATAAAAAATGGGAAATATTGTAACTACACTTAAAAGATTTTTAGCTAAAAATCTTTTAAGTGTAGTTACAATATTT
>CANQDN010000111.1 GCA_947593275.1 uncultured Bacilli bacterium | reverse complement strand
GAGTAAAATTATTATACTAATAAATTAATGATTTGCAACTTCACCAATTTACTAATCAGTATTATACGTGATATAATTTAAGTGGTGATAGTATGGAACTTTTAGCAAATAAATTAAGACCAAACAAACTAGAAGATATAATTGGCCAAGAACATTTAGTAGGTGAAAATAAAGTTTTATCTAATCTTGTTAAAAATGGTAAGATATTTTCTATGATTTTATATGGAAAACCCGGGATTGGAAAAACAAGTATTGCAAATGCCCTAATAAAAGAACTGAATAAAAAATCTAAGTTTTTAAACGCTACAACCAACAATAAAGCTGATTTTGATATTGCCATTGAAGAAGCTAAAATGTATGGTGAATTAATACTTGTTATTGATGAAATCCATCGTATGAATAAAGATAAACAAGATATTCTACTGCCCCATATAGAATCCGGTTTAATAATTCTTATTGGTCTTACAACTTCCAATCCTTATCATAAAATTAATCCTGCGATAAGAAGTAGATGCGAAATCTTTGAATTAAAAGAATTAACTGAAGAAGATATAATAAAAGGTTTAAAAAAAGCCCAAAATAGCTTAGAAAATATTAAAATAGATGATGACAGCTTAAGATATATTGCTAAATTATCATCCGGTGATTTTAGAGCGGCCCTAAATACTCTAGAAGTAGCCTATAATGCCACTCTTAATCATGAGATCACTATTGAAGATATCAAAAATATTAATAATAAAGCAGTTTTCTTCCATGATAAGGATGAAGATGGTCACTATCAAGTCTTAAGTGCTTTTCAAAAATCTATTCGGGGAAGTGATGTAGATGCTTCTCTTCATTATTTAGCAAGATTACTCGCTGCAGGTGATTTAGATAGTATCTATAGAAGAATGAGTGTTATAGCCTATGAAGATATAGGTCTTGCTAATCCTGGAATTGGGCCCAAAGTTAAAGCTGCTATCGATGCTGCTGAACTAGTTGGCCTTCCAGAAGCAATAATCCCTCTTGGTGTAGTAGTAACCGAAATGGCTTTATCTCCTAAAAGTAATAGTGCTTATCTTGCCATAAATGAAGCTTTAAATGATATTAATAAAGGCCTTGCTGGTGAAATCCCAAGACACCTAATTAATCCCTCTTCTGACTATATTTACCCTCATAATTATAAAAATGATTGGTACCCCCAAGAATATATGCCAGAAAAATTAAAAGGAAAGAAATATTATCATAAAAAGAATAATAAATATGAAATGAATTTAAATAAAATATATGATGAAATGAGGAATATAAAATGAAAATAACAATTATTGGTACAGGAGTTTACAGTGTTTCTTTAGCAGTTAATATGAAAGATAGCTATAATATTATGATGTGGAGTGAAAATGAAAAGTTAGTAAAAAACTTTAATAAAAAGCATAAATTAAGCCCCATAACAGAAGAAAACATTCCCAATAATATAAATATAACTAATGACTTAAAAGAAGCTTTAAAAGGCTCAGAATTAGTAGTTTTAGCAACATCTGCAAAATATATAAGAAGTATATGTTTAGATCTTAAACCCTATATTGATCCTTTAATTCCTGTTTGTATTGCTAGTAAAGGAATAGAAAATAATACTTGTAGTTTCTTATCAGATATTGTTAAAAGTCTTTTAAAAGCTAAACATATCGCTGTTATTTCAGGACCAACCTTTGCCATTGATTTAATGCATCATGAACCTGCTTGTTTATCTTTAGCAACTAGTAGTAAAAAAGCTAAAAGAATAATTAATGATGTTTTAAGTAGTGAACACTTAAAGTTAAGAGCAAATAATGATGTATATGGAACTCAGATGTGTGCCGCCATTAAAAATGTTGTTGCAATTGCATCAGGCATATTAGATGGTATGGGCTATAAAGATTCAACTAGAGCGTTCTTACTTACCGAAAGCTTGCATGATATTAAAGAACTATTAGAAAAGTTAGAGTGTAATCCTAAAACTATTCTTTCATTCGCTGGAATTGGAGATTTAATATTAACCGCATCTTCCCCTAAAAGTAGGAATTATCAATATGGAGTATTATTAGGAAGAAAAGCTAGTAAAAAAGAGTTAAAAGAATATTTAGATAATACAACTACAGAAGGATACTATACCCTTTTATCTATTAAAGAATTAACTAAAAATAGAAGAATTCATATGCCTATTATTAATATTATTTATGATATAGCCATTAAAGGTGAAGATCCAGATATATTAACTGAATTTTTAATTAATAAGGACTAGTAATAGTTCTTTTTTTAAGTAACAAAAAAGCAAGGAAAGAGTTCCTTGCAATGAAGTTTTATATTCTTGCCTACATATAAATAAGTTAGAAAAGCAATGTAAGCAAGATTTTTTAATTTGATACTATATATGGATTAGATGAAGTCCCTTTCAGTTCTTCGGGGCGATCAACTGTGAATGCTGTATCAGCTTTGAGGTTAATTACTGGGCGCAAACCATACGTGATGAACACACGGTCGTAGTTGCTGAGGCTGCCACCCGAATCCACATAGAACACGTAAGGGCCAGCGCCATTAAAGTAAACCGGAGACATTGTCCAGTAATCGCTATTCGTATATAACCAATAATTTGTGTTATTTGATCCATAAGATCCTCCGCCAAAAGCTACTTCATCAGCTGTTATTAAGCCTACTGGATAGTCTAAACTCTTGGTTCCATCTATTTTTCCATTTGAAGTTGAATCTATTCCTTTTGCTCCGGTATACGTATAGTAATCTGCATCTTTATTTCCTTTTGTTCCACACTTTAAGGTTGGTTGTTTATGACTATATAATCTTAAATATGCTCCATAATATGTTGTAGTACTTCCTGTTCCTCCACTTTCTTTCATATCTTCAGTCCATGTAGTTGATTCGCTTGTTGAACTTGATCTATCTCCACAGAATCCTGCACTTGGATCTATTTGACCTGCTCCATTAGCAAATTCATCACTTAAATTTGTGTTGAACCAACTCATTAATTGCGTATATGCATTACTTGGTGATTCATGTCCTCGTTTAGTTCCGCTCGAAGACGCATATTGATATCCTACAAACCTATTATCATTATATGTTCCATTAAATGTTTGGCTTGTAATTGCATTTGTTTGAGGCCCAGTTGTCTGTGGCACACTTGATCCAGTTCCAGCATATATTAATCTTATACTTCCATCACCATTGATACGAATGATTCGCCACCATATTGAAGCTCCACTAGTACTCATATTTCCAAATTTTACCCAGTTATTATCTACTGTTCCTCGAAAATAATATGAATCTCCAAAGTCATCTATTGCTTGATAAACTCCATTTTCTGATACTCCACAACCTTCCTTACATGCTGTTTTACTAAAATCTGATACAATACCATTTGATTCTAATCCTAACTTTTTTAATGTTTTACCACTTCCAGTTTCATCAAAATATAAATATAACATTTAGTTCCCTTTTTGCTTAGGCTAACAATCAATTTACCCATTTCAAATTCTAACATATTATTTATATGATTATCACTACCAGGAATAGTACAATAACTTTTATCTGTGTTTAATTTATAACTACCTCGAGGAATATCATCTTTACTATCATAACATCTATCTTCAGTGCAATCAACATTTTCTTTCTGTTGATATACTGCCATAACATTTAAA
>CANQDN010000110.1 GCA_947593275.1 uncultured Bacilli bacterium | reverse complement strand
TATCTTGCTACGAACGCTTACGTGTTCGACGTGGATTCGGATGGCGCCCTCTACAGCTACGATGTGAACGGCTCGGCTGGTTTGCGCCCAGTAATAAACCTCAAGGCTGATACTCAATTTACAACTAGCAATGATTCTGAACATAAACCAGGAACAATCGAAAATCCATATGTAGTTTCATAAGAATCTAAAAATTTAGATTCTTTTTATATATATAAATATTTAATTTAAACATATAATAATAATGACAATGTATATTATATGTATTGACATATAATATTATATTTGTTATAATTTTAATTAGAAAGTGAGGGATATTTAATGGAAAGCGTTTCTAGTTCAACTAACTTAAATATCAGAATTGATAGTAACTTAAAAAAAGAAGCAGAAGATTTATTTAAAAGATTAGGTCTTAATATGAGTAGTGCTATAAATGTCTTTTTAACTCAAAGTGTAAGAGAACAAGCAATACCTTTTGAAATATGTGAAGATAGACCAAATAAAAAACTATTAAAAGCTTTAAAAGAAGCTGAAAAAATAGAAAAACATCCAGAAAAATATAAAGGTTATCATAATATAGATGAACTTTTTGATGATTTACTAAAATAGGGGGATTTATGCACGAAGTAAAATACACAACTTTATTTAAAAAAGAATTAAGACTTATGGCTAAACAGGGAAAAGATATCGAAAAATTAAAAACTATTGTAAAAAAATTAGCTAATTTAGAAAAATTAGAACCAAAATATCAAAATCATGCTCTTAAAAATAATAAAAAATATAAAAATTGTAATGAATTACACATTGAACCTGATTGGATATTAGTATATAAGTATATTAATAATAATACTTTAGTACTTTTACTAATTGAAACTGGTAGTCATAGTGAAATACTATAATAGTAATCAATTTGATTGCTTTTTTTAATATTAATGTCAAAATATGTCTAAAAACTAAAGAATGCGTTAAAAAAAGTAAAAAAATAAAGGAAATAAAGAGTTTATTGGGAATAATTATAGTAGAAGGGAGGAATATATTTGAAACCTCTATATAAAGATCTAAACTTTAAGAATATTTTTAGAAGAGAAAATATTTTAGAGGACTTTATTAATTCTTTTTTAGAGTATAATAATAGTACTCTAAAATTTAAAATAATATATGCTTATCCTGAAGCTTGTATTATGCCTAATCATGAAAATGTAAAACTCTATTTTGGTGATATAGTAGGAATATTAAATAATGGTGATTTAGTATCTTTAGAAATGTATAGTGATATATTTAATACTAAAATGTATAATAAAAGCTATGGCTATAAATCTAGATTATTCGCTGATCAATTAGAAAAGAATAATAATAATTATGCCAAAATGAAAAAAGTAATATCTATAAATTTAATGCTTGGAAATTATAAAAAAATAAATACAGAACTTGTAAATAAATATACATTTAAACATCAAAAGAGTAATAAAATAATCAAAGAAAATACTATAATGTATTTAATAAGACTTGACCAAATGAAAAAAATAAGGTATGTTAAAGGTGAAAAAAAGTTTTTAACTTATTTAAGAATAATAAATTCTGATAGTATTGAAGAAATGGAAAAATATGCGAAGGGAGATAAGAATATGGAAGAAATTATTGAGTACATGAAAGAATGGAATGCTAAAAGTAATGAAAATGGCTTTGAAAGATACCTAAAAGAGAAAGAAGAAGAAGCTAAAGAAAAGGGCTTAAAAATAGGTAGAAAAGAAGGAAAAAAAGAAGGGAAAAAAGAACGAGATTACGAAATAATAAGGAAAATGAAACAAGAAAATGTGGGCTTAGATTTTATCAAAAAAATCACTGGTCTAACTGAAAAAGAAATAAATAAGATAATTGTATAATTTTAACATAAAAAGGGGGAATAAAATATGAAAGAAAAAAGAAAAAAAGACATGGAACTTATAATCGAATACATGAAAGAATGGAATGCTAAAAGTAATGAAAATGGCTTTGAAAGATATATAAAAGAGAAAGAAGAAGAAGCTAAAGAAAAGGGCTTAAAAATAGGTAGAAAAGAACAAAAATATGAAATAACAAGGAAAATGCAACAAGAAAATGTGGGCTTAGATTTAATAAAAAGAATTACAGGATTATCTGAAAAAGAAATTACTAAAATAATAAATAATTGTTAATTTTACTAAAATGTAATATAATAACATAGTTGGTGTTAAATATGCATTGGATTTTAAATATAGCTAAAAAGTATAAAATACCTTTCTATTTATATAATATACTATATATTTTTTTTGATAGTATAAGTTTTATAATACCCATTATTATTGGTTATATAGTTGATTTAATAACCATTAAACATGACTATCATAATCTATTATT
Organism: uncultured Bacilli bacterium; assembly: GCA_947593275.1. Taxonomy (GTDB): domain Bacteria; phylum Bacillota_I; class Bacilli_A; order RF39; family UBA660; genus Caccenecus. The sequence goes on along the minus strand of CANQDN010000110.1, from coordinate 1,315 downwards.
AATAATTCTTTTATTAGGTATTTTTATTCTATTTAAAATCACTGCCACTTATTTTTCTCTGGTTAAACTAGATATTACTGGTGAAAAAATAGGAAGCATCTTAAAAGAAAAATGTTATCAAAAACTAAATACTCTTGATTATCACTTTTATGAAGAAACTAACCGTGGCGAATTAATGACTAATTTTACTAGTGATATTAATACCATTAAAAGACACTTAACATTTAATATTTCGAATATTGGCTCTATAATCTTAACTTTTATGTGTTCTTTAATTTATCTTTTAACTATCAATATTCCTTTTACTTTAATTTTATTAACTCCCGGTATAATTATCGGTATATCATCTTTTATATATAGCAAAAAAGTCATGCCTAAATACGATTTACTGCGGGATTTACAATCCAAATCCAATGATTATATAAGTGATAACATTGAAGGTAACAAAGTAGTTCGATCTTTTGCCTTAGAAAAATATGAAATAAAAAACTTAAAACAAATCGATTTAAAATATATTAACGAAGATATAAAAGTAGGTTATTATGAAAATAGTTTCTTTGGCCTAGTTGATTTTTTAAGCTATTTTATGGATGCAATCTTTTTAATTATCGGTGGCTATCTATGCATTAATGGCAAACTAACCTTAGGAACTTTAGTAATATTTAACTCTTATCTTTATAATTTAAGAGCCCCTTTCATTCGTTTTAGTGGCTTACTTAATAGTATTGAACGATATATTATTGCTAAAAAAAGGATTCAAAAACTACTCGCTAGCACCCCTAAAGTAAGTCCTTTTGGAACTAAAAGACTAACCACCCTAAAAGTACCAATTGAATTTAAAAATGTTCAAATAGTGTATGATAACAAAGTAGTTTTAGATAATTTAAATCTTACTATTAACCCCAATGAAACTATCGCATTTATTGGTAAAACTGGCTCCGGTAAATCATCTATTGTTAATCTTCTTTTAGGCTTTATTACCCCTAAAAAAGGAGAGATTCTAATTAATGGTGACAATTATTTAAATTATAATATTAAAGATATTCGAAAAAGAGTTGGTTATGTAACTCAAAATGCTTTCTTATTTAGTGATACAATTTATAATAATATTGCTTATGGAAGAGCGAACCTAACTAAAAAAGAAGCTTATAAATGGGCCTCAATCGCTTGTTGTAATTATATTGATAAACTACCCGATAAAATAGATACCATAATTGGAGAAAGAGGAGTAGGTTTATCCGGTGGTGAAAAACAAAGATTATCCCTTGCTCGAGCTCTAGCCGTCACTCCCGATATTCTCCTTTTAGATGAAATT
>CANQDN010000109.1 GCA_947593275.1 uncultured Bacilli bacterium | reverse complement strand
GAGGTAAAAATCAACAGAAAGATCAGTCTTAGTGGTAGACATCAAGCCCTAACACTCTAAATTCATTATATATATTATATGTTACTTTGTAAAGAAATTTCGTTCGACAGAAATCGACACTAGTCTATTTAAGATATTTAGGATCTTCAATTCTACCCAATAAATAATCAGCAGAAATCTTATATTTCTTACAAATAGTGTATAAAAATGGTGTTGCAATTAAATTTGTTCCTCGTTCATATTCAGTTATAGTAGTTCTTGATACATTTAATAATTTAGCTAATTTCTCTTGAGTTAATTTATTTTCTTTGCGTAAATTCTTTAATCTTTCGCTAGAAATCTTTTTATCAATTTTATTTATATTTTCGTAATTAATTATATCAGTAAAATTAAATATATAATCTATTGAAAAATTAAGGTGCATACTTAAATCAACTAATCTTTCAACAGGAATGATCTTCTCTTGCGTTTCATAATGGTTATATGTGATTCTAGCAATGTTTAATACATCTGCTAAATCTTGTTGAGTTAGTCCTTTAATGTTTCTAATTTCTTTTAGTTTATTTCCATAATCCACTTTGTCTCACCTGAGTTAATTTTCTCATTATTTTAATATTATTTAAATTTAAGGGTCCTTATAATGACATTTTTCTTGACTTTTGACGTATACCGGATTATAATTTTAGTATAAGTTAGAAATTTCTAATATAGTTGATAATAGAAAGAGGGAAGATAATAATTGAAATATGAGAAAATAAATAAAAATTATACTAAAATTATATTTATTAGTTTAGCAATAATTATAGTTATTGGAAGTGCATTAATACTAAATATCACAAAAGCTAAATACAAAACGACAGTTAGTGTGCCTATTGTTAATGGTACTATTAAGTATTCCGGTGGCTATGATTTTAAAGTCATGGCATTATACCAACACATAGACGATAAAAACTGTACTGGAGAGGAATGTTATGATCCTATAGAAGAAATGCCAGGAAGTGATTATGAAATAAATACAACTAAGAGTTATTGCACTTTAGATGGACAAGAAGAACATGATAAGTTATACACTAATGATAATGGGGAACATATAATAAGCAAATTAAAGAAAAATGAAAAGTGTTATTTATATTTTGATAAAATAAAAACACCATTAGATGTCTTAACAGGATTAAATAAAACTGTAAGTGAAAGCTGCCCGACAAGCTTTAAAGTTGCAGAAACTTCAAAGAATTTAATATGTAAAGAAGTAGATGATTTTGGCGACACATATTATTTCAGAGGAAGAATAAATGACAATTGGGTAAAATTTGGGCAAACTTCAGATAATAAAGATATTTACTGGAGGATTATCCGAATAAATGGAAACGGCAGTATAAGATTAATATATGCTGGATCAGAAAACCCAGCAACATCAGATGGATATATAGGAAATTCCTATAGTTATATAAAACCAGTAGCATGGATAGAAGGATGGGTAGAATATAATAGAGATAATATGTATGTTGGATATGAATGGATATCAGGAAATATGCATGGTTATGGAAACGGAGCAACCAAAAGTAATGTATTACAAGAATTAAATACATGGTTTGCTGAAAATTTAAATGAAGAATTTAATAATGGATATGGAGAAATAGATAAAGATGTGGGCTTTTGCAATAATCGAAGTGGAAACAACAATCAAAAATATGAAGAAACATATTTAGACGTTGGCGGAACAGGAGGTACTGAAACATATTACGATGGATATAAAAGATTATATAATAGAGAAAATCCTACATTTAAATGTAGTACATTAGCAAATAAAACATCAGATTATTTTACATATAAAAGCGCAAGTATAGGAACTAAAAGCTTAGATTATCCAATTGGACTTATTGATGCTAATGAAGTAGTATACGCAGGTGGAGTTGGTGGTAATACTGGAGGTAATGAATTATATTATTTATATACAGGTAGATCTTATTGGACAATGACTCCATACGCTACTTTTAGTGGAGATGCCCGTATATTTGTTGTAGATTCAAATGGAAGACCTAGTGGAAGTGTTCCACAAATATCAAGCGATATACGTCCTGTAATAAACTTAAAATCCAGTGTAGAATTCATCGGATCAGGTCTCTACACAGATCCATATGTAATAAAACCAATATAATAAAATAACTTGCCAATGCTGCTTTCTAACTTATTCATTGGCAAGAATATAAAACTTCATTGCAAGGAATCTCTTTCCTTGCTTTTTTATTTATCATACATCTTATAAACTAATCATATAATATATTGGTGATAAGTATGGAACTAAAACGAGGTGATTTAGTTACCAGAATAAGCTACAATCATGATACCATTTTTAAAATAACCAACATAAAAAATGACATCTACTATCTAAAAGGCCTTGAAGTCCGCCTATTCGCAGATGCTACCGCAAGTGATCTTATAAAATACGTCGAAAAAGAAACCATAGAACCTCCCTTCCCCGATGATACTCCATCACTCCCTCTAGAGCGGTCCGATTATTTCTATCTTCCCGGAAAAATCCTTCACATCGATGGTGATAAAGATTACTTAGATAAATGTCTAGAATATTATAAAAAAAAAGGAATATACGCTATAGGAAAAAGAATAACCGAAGAACACATTTACGAAACCATTCTTCCCATGCTAAACGAATATAAACCTGATATCGTAATAATTACTGGTCATGATGCTTATTATAAGAAAAAAGGCGATATCAATAACATCAAAAATTATCGTAACACTCTAAACTTTGTTAAAGCCGTTAAAGTTGCTCGCAAATACGAAAAATCCCACGATAAACTAATAATAATCGCTGGAGCTTGTCAATCAAACTATGAAGAACTAATTAAAGCTGGAGCCAATTTTGCTTCATCACCCAAAAGAATAAACATCCATGCTCTAGATCCCGCTATCATCGCTGCAACTCTTGCTCTAACCGAACATAATAAAGAAATAAACTTACTTGAACTATTAGATAAAACTAAATATGGTCATGAAGGTATGGGTGGCATAAAATGTAATGGTCTTATGTATGTAGGCTATCCTAGATAAGGAGGAACATTGAATTTAGATACCATCAAAAAAGAATTAGAAAACCATTTAAATAAGAAAGTTATTATAAAAGTCTATGGAATGCGTAATAAAACCAATACTTATGAAGGAATAATAAACAATATCTATCCCAATATTTTTACTATTAAAAGTTCCAATTTTGAAAAAAGTTTTACTTATGCAGACTTAATAACTGGTGAGATTACAATAAAATATGTGTAAATACTTGCTATTTACCATTTTTTGCTATAAAATATAATTAAGTTGTATAACTTTAGAAGGGAAAAGAATATTTATGCAAATTACATCAGTAAGCGTACGCAAAATTGAAAAAGAAGGTTCACGAATGAAAGGAATAGCTTCAGTATTAATCGATGATTCCTTTGCCATTCATGACATTCGTATTATTGAAGGAGATAATGGATTATTTATCGCTATGCCTAGTAGAAAAACTGCTACTGGTGGATATCGAGATATAGCTCATCCAATCAATCCAGATGTACGTAAAATGTTTGAAGATGCTATTCTAAAAGGATATGCAGAAGCTGAATAAAACTTGTTAAACACAAGTTTTTTTTGTGACTTTTAAGTGAAAAGTTCTCTTTTCTGAAAAAGAATTTTAAATGAAAAGTTCTCTATTGAAATAGTAAAGA
>CANQDN010000108.1 GCA_947593275.1 uncultured Bacilli bacterium | reverse complement strand
CTTTTTCGGGTTATTAGGTTTAATATCTATTATTCAATAATTAGATCTCTCTAATTAGAATAATACTTTTTTTGTTGCAAATCCTAAAGCTCCTAAGCTAGAAATTGCAAGTGTTACATAACTCATGATTCCATCATAAGTTTGTGGGTTCTTTTCTGTAGTTTCATCACCAGTTTGTTCTGGATCAGTTGTAGTAGTATCTGTTTTTCCAACAATAACTACACCATTTTCAGTAGCATAATCACCTTTTACTAATGAAGCAGTAGCTCCTTCTGATGTATAAAATTTACCATCAGCATATGGAACATCATCAACTACAGCATAAGTAAATTTACCACCTGTAATTATATCTTCTTGTTTAGCAATGAAATCCCAATCAGAAATACCTATAGCAGCTAATTGTTCTTTACCATCTTTACCACTTGTGAATGTACCACCAGAAATAGAGAAGTCACCTAAATTAGAAATACCAAAATATAAACTATATTTGCCTTCACCAGTTGTTGTGAAAGTTCCCTTTTCAATATTTAATTCTGTATTTACTCCAGCATCAGTTCCTGTTTGAGCAACTTGAATTGTATGATCTGCTTCTGCAGTAAATTTACCATCTTCAATATTAACAATTCCGTTTGTAAGATTTATAACAGAACCTGTAGTTGTTGTATATTCACCACCTGTTATATTAAGTGTAGTATGACCAGCATCAACACCAAAAATTTGTCCATTTCCAGAAACTTTTGCATTAACATTTAATGTAAGTACTGTACCAGTAGCAGCACTAAATGCAGGAGATGCTGTACAATCCATTATTTCATGATCAATTTTTTCCCAAGTACCATTAATGTTTACTGTAGCCTTCTTGCTCATTAATGCACCATTAATAACAGCATGACTTAAATTTGTACCATTAACTGTTACATCTTTAGCAATTGTAAGACCAGCTGTTGCACCTGTATTCTTTAAAACAATTAAACTAGTTGCACCAGTCAATGCTCCTAACTTACCATTTTTAATAGTTAAATTAATGTTGTCAGTTACTTGAATTGCTTTATCATTTCCCATTTTAAGTGAATGACCATTTAAATCAAGAGTAATATTCTTTGCAGTATCACTACTAAAAACAAGATTATTAACTGTTTCTTCAACATCTTTTAATAAAACTATTGTACTTCCATCTTCAAGTGTAGTATCACCAACTGCATTAGCTAAATATTGATAGCAACTATATTGATTAGATGAAATTTTTGCATATGCTTGATTAGTATCAGCAGAACATGCACTAATGCTGTTTACAGTTGCAGCACTAGCATTACCCATAATTGCGAAAGCAACTACAGATATTAAACTTAAACCTAATAAATTTTTCAGATTTTTCATCTGTCTTCTTTCCTCCTTCACGTTACAAGTATAACATAACCCCCCCCCCGTCTTGTCAAGACCTTTTTTATTTATTTATAAATATTTACTTTTTTTACCCATTTTTATAAGAAATTACCGAAATCATAAAAAAAAATGCCCATTTTTAAGCATTTCTTCTTCTTTTTTCTAATTCTAATAGATCTATTTTCATCTCTAAACCACACCCAAATCCCCCTAAACCATGGCTCGCAACTACTCTATGACACGGAACAATTATTAAAATATTATTATTATGGCAAACATTTCCAATCGCCCGACACGCCCTATCATTTCCCACCATTTTAGCTAAATCTTTATAAGAAACAATCTTCCCATAAGGTATTTTCCTCATTTCCTCCCAAACTTTCACTTGAAAATCTGTTCCTTTTAATAATATTGGCACACTAAAACTAACCCTCTCACCCCTAAAATATTCTTCTAATTCTTCTTTAGTTTTTTTAATTAGCCCAGTTTCTTTAACCTCATAACCATTTGGAACATCCCCTCTTGTTATATAAGTAATTTTCCCCTTTTCTTCGCCAATTTTAAACACATATTTATCTATCTTATACTCATAATAATACATAACTAACCTCTAAAAAAAGAGCTAACTTGCTCTTTTAATACTAATATTTACAGCATGACCATTAATATCTACTGGATTTTTTAACTCTTCATTATAATTAATTTCTAAAGCCAAAGTTTCATTTTTAACATAACTATTTAAAACCTCTATAGCTTCCTTTATATCTTCATCTCCATTATAATCAATAATTATTCTATCACTAACATTATAATCTTCTGTTTTACGCATATTTTGAACTTTAGAAACTATTTCTCTTGCTAAACCTTCTAATACTAACTCTCTTGATAACTCTGTATTAAGAATAATAAAATTATCATTTTCCATGCCGACATTAAAGCCTTCCTTCGCGGTTGCTCTAATATCTACCATATCACTTAAAACTTCGTATTCTTCTTCTCCCAATATCATTTTTATTGAATTACCCTTATTAAGTTCCGCAATTTCTTTATTAGTTAAATTAGTTAATTTTTCTTGGAATTCTTTAATTTTTGGCCCTAAAACTTTCCCTACTTCTTTAAAATTTGGTTTAACTATAAAATTCATATATTGTCCTAAATCATCCGCAAAAACTACTTCTTTTACATTTAATTCTTCTTTAATTAAAGGTATCAAATCTAAAAGTAAATCTTTACTCTTTCCATCAATTAAAGCTTCACTAAGTGGCTGCCTAACCTTTATTTTATTTTCTTCTCTAACCATTCTTCCAATACTAATTAAAGACCTAACCAAAGCCATTTTTTCTTCTAAAACTTCATCAATTAATTTTTCATCTGCTAAAGGATAATCTGTAAAATGAACAGACTCTTCACCCGTTAAATTTCGGTACATCTCTTCACTTAAAAATGGACATATAGGCGCCATTAATTTAGCTAAACCAACTAATACTTCATAAGTTGTCATATAAACAGCTTTTTTAGAATTATCTAAGGTACTTCCCCAAAATCTATTTCTATTTCGTCTTATATACCAGTTAGATAAATCATCAGAAACAAAACTTGTCAAATGTTTTACAACTTTATTTAAATCATATTCTTCAAAATCTGCTGTAACATCTTTAACTAAATGATTATACCTAGATATTAACCACTTATCAATTTCTTCTCTATCCTTTATTTCAATATTACACATATCTGTATCAATATTATCAACATTAGCATATAACACAAAGAAACTATAAGCATTACGAAGCGGATTAAAGAATTTAGAATATACTTCTTTTAAACCCTCAATATCAAATTTAAGTGGTGTCCAAACTGGAGAAACATAAGGAAGATAAAATCTTACTGTATCAGCCCCATATTCTTTTATGGTCGTAAATGGTTCAACAATATTTCCCCTACTTTTACTCATTTTTTTACCTTCACTATCTAAAAGTAAATCATTAACTAAAACATTCTTAAAAGGACTACAACCTTTTACAAAAACCGATATAACCATTAAAGTATAAAACCAACCTCTTGTTTGATCTATTCCCTCACAAATAAAGTCAGCTGGAAATTGGGTTTCCCAAAAATCTTTATTTTCAAATGGATAATGATATTGTGCAAAAGGCATGGAACCTGAATCAAACCAACAATCTAAAACATCTAAAATTCGTGTCATTTCCCCACCACATTTAGGACATTTTAGTTTAACTTCATCAATATATGGTTTATGTAAATCAAAGTCATCCGGAAGTTCTATTGTTGCCATCTCTTTTAACTCGGCAGTTGAACCAACCATATGATTATAACCACAATCACATTTATAGTATGGAATAGGACTACCCC
>CANQDN010000107.1 GCA_947593275.1 uncultured Bacilli bacterium | reverse complement strand
GTTTTTTGTCGACATATTCTAAGATGGGACCCACAAAAATGTATTTAGTTTGGGCAGGTATTTTTAAAAAGATGGGACATCTAAAGTCGGCGAGAGATTGGGTTTCACAGGTTATAGCTAATTTGACATTGGGATAACCACTACCCCAGTCAGGAGGAATACATTCCATAAAGCGTTCAATTCTTTTGGTGCAAATTAAAAAAGTTACATCACTTCTTTTTTTGATCATTTGCCAAGCAGAAGCACGCCATGGATCGGCTTCTTTTAAGAAAAAATCACTGGTAAAGCAGGTAGCTAGTTCGGTATTACTGGGGATTTTATATTCACCTTTTCGATTCTTTTTTATTGGTAAATCAAAATTAGTTTTAGATTTTGTAATAATGCTTGCGTCTTTATTATGTAATTTATCTAAATAATAAACGTAACAATTAAGACAGCCAGGGCTACATTTAAGACAGCCATGCCAGGGAGACCAAAACATAAAATCACTTCTATCTAATGTTTATTATAGTATATATTTTAAGATTAGTCTATAAAAAAAATATCCTTATAAAAGGATATTAGGGCATTACTTGACCACCATTTACGTGGATTACTTGGCCTGTAATATAGCTTCCATCATCACTTGCTAAATAAACAAAAGTAGGTGCTAGTTCATAAGGCATGGCCATTATTCTCATTGCAGCATCGGCACCCAGTGTTGGTATTCTTTCTTTTTCAAAGCAAGCTGGTTGTAAAGGTGTCCAAAAATAACCGGGAGCAATAGCGTTTACTCTTATACCTTTTGATGCAAGATTTCGGGCGAGACTTCTAGTAAAACCGACAATGGCTCCTTTGGTAGTTACATAATCAATTAATTCAGGTTCACCATAAAAAGCTGTAACGGATGATAAATTAATAATTGAGCTATTCTTTTTTAAATATGGTAAAACGGCTTTAGTTAAGTAAAACATTCCATAAACATTTACTTTCATTGTATAATCAAATTGTTCATTAGAGATGCATTCTAAGGATTTTTGGGTGTACTGGACTCCGGCATTATTTACTAATATATCAATTTTACCAAAAGTAGCAATTGTTTCATTAACTATTTTTTTACTAAATAGAGGATCTTTTAAGTCACCGGAGATGAGTAAACAGGTGCCACCTAGTTTTTCGATATAATTTTTAGTATATAGGGCATCTTTGTGTTCGTTTAAGTATGGGATTACTACTTTAGCTCCTTCTTTAGTGAAGGCAATAGCACAGGCTCTACCTAGACCACTATCACCACCAGTTATGATAGCAACTTTATCTTTTAGTTTACCACTACCCTTATATTCCGGGTCGTCAAAAATAGGACGTGGAGTCATTAAATATTCTTTTCCGGGTTGGATGTCTTGAGATTGTTCAGGAGCGAGGATATTATATTTAGTGGTTTTAAAGCCAATATTACCATAAAAATTGTAGTAATCATCTTGAAACTTATAATCATAATTCATAAATATTCACCTAGTATATTTTATGTAAAACTGGGATTTTGGTAAACATTTTAAAATTTTTAATATATTTTTTATTTTTTTAATAGTAAAATTCTTGATGCTTGATAGTGAGGTAAAATAATTTCTTTTCCTTTGTCTGATAATTTATTATAACTTCTTTGTAATTTATTATAAACAAATTCTGCGCCTTCATCTATAGACATATTTTTTTCGACATATACCATGCGAAGTAAAGAAGGAACACTATAAAAATGAGCCATGGCATCTGCATCAGCTAGACATATTTCCTCGGGTGTAGTCTTTTTTACTAGTCTACTTCCTCGATGATTTAAAATACATTTTTTTATTAGTTCTATATCACTTTTAGATATTTGATAATTGGTTAGTAATTCTTCCGCAATATGAGCGCCGATTATATGGTGTTCTTCGGTATAAGATTTATCAGTAACAGAGGCAATATCATGTAATAAAGCGGCTATGGCAACTATATTAGGATCTGCTCCATATTCTTGGCTAATTTCTATAGCGATTTGATAAACTAACTTTATATGATGATCCCAAGCGCCTATTCCATAAGCATTAGATGGTAACATACATCTTCTTTTTACTTCTTCATATATCTCATTTATTATTTCATTCATTATAATACCCCCATATAATTTTAAACTATAAAAATTACCATTCTTCATTTTTTAGCATTATCCAAATTTTCATTATTTTTAATATTGTTTACATTTTCAACAAAATAAACAATGTTCATGTGTCATCTTGATATAATTATAACGTGCTTTTTTATGTATGTCAAATGTTTAATTCTTTAGATGAGTATTTAAAGAAAAATGTACCACAACTTTTTAGTCTAGCATTCATAGGTATAGCATGAATTTTTAAAAAATGTAAATAATACTTCCCATAATCACTAAAATATATTATAATTAATCCTTAAGAAGGAGGTGGTATAATGCCTATAGATAATCAAGATAAAAAAATACAAGGACAAATGAAAAGTGAAGAAACTGATTCAATTATGGACAACATTTTAAAAAGTAAGGATGAATTTCTTGGGAAAAAGACTATTGATACGAGTGTTCTTTATAGTTCTATTGCTAAGTATGATATAGCGAAAAGATTAGAGCAATCATATTTAAATGGAGAATTGGGACATGATAAGATAGTTGATACTAAAAACTTCCCTCAAAATTCTCCAGATATGTCAACTTGGCAAATATTAGATATATTGTTTTCTGAAAATAGATTACCTTTTAGACAAGTTAGTTATTGTATTTTTGAATTTCCAGATGGTTCTATGTGTGTAACTGATGTTTACAAAGAATACAGTTATGAAGACAGAAAATTTATTAGAGTTTTAGCTACTCAAGATGAAGATGGGAATATAATTTTATCAAATAATAATCAAATAGAAAACAGCAAATTTTACTGGATTGAAGTAAAATCAAGGGATTTATCAAAAGATAAAATTTATACCGAAACTGATACATTTAATAATGGAAGAAAAATGTTAATTAGAAATAAATGATTTAAGTAATAAGTAGAGATTCTGTTGTATATCAAATAAATTTAAATGAGAATGAAACATTATATATAAAATAAAAGAGAGTAAGTAGTACTAATTAATGTATTACTTACTCTTCTTTTATGATTAAATCTAGTAAATTTAAAATATATAGAATTATAAAATACAGATACAATCATATTAGTCTTAATTATCCCTCACTCGTTAAATTGATTATATAATAAATTCCGATAAAATTCACTGACTAACCTCTAAATTTGTCTAAAGTTATGTTATAATGTTTATAAGTTGAAATACTTGGAGGTAGTTATGTATTCTATTGAAGAATTAGCAAATTATATTTCACTAGATGAAATTCCAAATGCTTGGAATAATTGCTTTGAAGAAATAAAAAAATTATATAATTATGATTGGTTGAAAAAATATGACTTTGATTTAATTTTAAATTATTATGAACTTGATGATAATTTTAAAGAAAGATTTATGGATGAATTAAATTTACTAAATAGTGATAATAAACTTAATTTTATATGTTATATAATGTATTATATTTTATTTATAGCAGATAACAAAAACTATTATAATGTATGGTCTTGGAAATCAACATTGAATATATTTAAAAATAATGGTAGTTATATGATTCCTGTTGTAGTGTTATTATGTGGTTATGAATTTCATATAAAAAATATGAAATATAGAAATTTTGATAATGAACAAATTGCATTACAAAAATATAATATTAAATTAGTTTGCACAAATGACAAAATAAAATACAGTATAGATGGAATTAGATTTAGTCAAATGATGTGGGGATCATACTTTATGAAAGGTAATTTGATTCAAATTGGAAGAT
>CANQDN010000106.1 GCA_947593275.1 uncultured Bacilli bacterium | reverse complement strand
CCCACTGGAAGTAACATCTATTTTAGTATGCTCATCACTTCCTAATTTCATAATCGCCCCAGCACCAAACTGTTTTTCAATATCCGCAATAACTTGTTCAAGTGCTTTATCTTTATTCTTTTCTTCTTTTACTTGTTTCATAATATAATTCCTTTCCTAGTGCACTTTAAATGTATCATAAAAAAAGGTATTTGTCAACTAAATTCGAACAAATGTTTTAATTATCTTTTTTTAATACATTAACTCATATTTTTTTATTTATATAATAAAATGTTATAGTAATACCCATAAAATAAGCAAAAAATCCCCACAAAAACTTAAATTTATTTGACATATCCCAATTTTTGTGTATAATTATTAATACAAGTACATGGCAGTGTTATTTCTATCTATAATGTGTTTATTGCCATATAAGGTGTAAAAGTATTTTGGACTGCCCAAGAAAAATTACCTAAATAAACTCCCTATAGAATGATTTAACAATTCCTTTGTATTTAATTTAATAGAAAGGAGAATATAAATGGCAAGATATACTGGACCTGCATATCGTAAATCAAGAAGACTTAACTTCTCTACTTTAGAAAATGGTAAAGACTTAGCTCGTCGTCCATATGCCCCTGGCCAACATGGTAATGACCGTCGTAAAAAATTAAGTGAATATGGTATTCAGTTACAAGAAAAACAAAAAGTTAGAACAATGTATGGCTTAAACGAAAAACAATTTAGAAGATTATTTGAAAAAGCTTCTAAAATAAAAGGTGTTACTGGCGAAAATATGCTAAGACTTTTAGAGTCTCGTTTAGATAATTTAGTTTATCGTATGGGACTTGCTAACACAAGACGTGGAGCTAGACAATTAGTTAATCACGGACATATTACAGTTAATGGCCAAAAAGTAGATATTCCATCTTACTCCTGTAAGCCAAATGACATTATTGCAGTTAAAGAAAACTCAATTGATCATCCTGCAATTAAAGCTGCAATAGAAAATAGAACTAGTCTACCAGCTTATGTAACTTTTGATAAAAACAAAATGACTGGAACTTACGTAAGATATCCTGAAAGAAGCGAACTTAACGCCGAAATTAACGAATCATTAATAGTTGAATTCTATAATCGTTAAGATTTAAAACTATTCCTACTGGAATGGTTTTTTTATAAAAGAATTCTTTACTTTCCAAATATTTTATTATATAATAATTTTGCAAGGCACAAATGTGCTTGCCAATTTTTTAACTGGCACCACACTTATCTTAAGTTGGTGCTCTTTTTTATGCCTTAACTATCAAGTCATCTTGTAACTAACATGATGATTATATAAATTAAAAGTATAATTATCACTAGGAGCCAAAAAACTAAAAAGTCTTTCTTACTCATTGTGACCACCTCGCTTTAAAATGAATTTTAAATGGGTGGCAAGCACATATACCAAAACCCCCTAAGGTGCCTTGCATAACCACTATACCATAAAAAAAGCGAAAGTCAAAATACAGATTTTACTAAATCTGCACCCAAAAATGAGCAAAAAACCCAAAAAAGCGGCCTTTTTCATACAGATTTTAACAAATCTACATGCAGATTTAGTAAAATCTGTAAAATTTAAAAAATTTTTAATTTTTTTAAAAAAAGAGAGAAGTAAATCTCTCACAATGAAGTTTTATCTTGCCAATGAATAAGTTAGAAAGCAGCATTGGCAAGCTATCTAAATATATATGGGTTAGAACTAGTTCCTTTATTTGATTGATCTGGATGTAAAAATGTAAACTCCGTTGTTGCTTTAAGGTTTATTACTGGACGCAAACCAAATGTACCATTAGTCCCATTTCCACAAGTAAGACTACCATCAGTATGTATAACAAATACAAGAGCATTACCATTATAATACCCATTTGGCGTCATGGTCCAAGAATATTCACCTGTATATAACCAATAACCTGTATTCCTTTGATTATATACACTCCCAGCAAAAGCAACTTCATCTGCAGTAATAAGACCTATCGGATAATTCAAACTTTGGGTTCCATGAATTTTTATATTATTTGATTCTTTATAAGTAAAATAATCACTATCTTTATTATCATTATATTTTGTGCTACATTTAAAGGTCGGTTGTTTATTAACATTTGATAATCTTAAATATCCACCATAGTATGTAGTAGCTTTTCCTTTTCCTCCACTATCTTCCATAGTATTTTCATTCCAATTTTCACTTGAATCTGTTGATCCACTTCGATCATTGCAAAAACCTGCATTTGGATCTATTGAGCCATTTCCTTCATCCCACTCATCTAATAAATTTTCACTAAACCAATTATTTAATTTAATTAGTGCGTCACTATCTACATCTCTTCCATGTTGATCATTATCTTGATACCCGTATCCTACATACATATTATTATCTGTTAAAGTATTATAAGCTTGATTTAATATAGCATTGGTTTGTGTTCCTTTTGTATTTGGTACTAAGTCACCATTCCCCATATATATTAACCTTATACTCCCATCCCCATTTATTCGAATGATTCGCCACCATATTGGATTACCATTAGTACTCATATTTCCAAACTTTGCCCAATTATCATTTACTGTTCCTCTAAAATAATAGCTTTCGCCAAAATCATCATCTTCTTTATATAATCCTGATTTATTATCAGTACAACTAGAACAAGCTGTTTTACTAAAATCTGGAGTTTCTTCTATTAAATTTGAATTAGCAACTATTGTATCACTAGCTGTTGATTTTTTAATAAAATATATATTACATTTAGTCTTTGGTTTTGTTAAACCCGTTACTATAACTGAAGTTCCATCGTAAATTATTTTTATTGTTTTATTAGTATCTTCTTCACCACCTATTGTACATTTAGTTTGATCTTCATCAATAGAATAACCTTTCCCTGGTACTTCTGTTAGAATATCCCAATCACTTATTGGTCCTTCTTGATCTTCATTTTTGGGTTTATACATAGCTATAACATTTAAGTCAGCATTACCTCCAGTATATTTAATTGTTCCACTAACAATAGGTATACTAATTGTTTTCCTGTATTTAGCTTTTGTAATATTTAATACTAATACACTCCCTATTATAATTATTACTATAAAACCAATTATAATTTTAGTATATTTTTTATTTATTCTCTCATATTTCAATTACTATCTTTCCCTCTTTCTATTATCAACTATATTAGAAATTTCTAACTTATACCAAAATTATAGTTCAGCATATGTCAAAAGTCAAGAAAAATGTCATTATTTTTGAAACTTTGATAATAAATCAATTAAAACATGAGAAAATCTATAATGGTGATATGGGATGATTTACGGTGAAAAACTAAAAGCTTTAAGAGAAAGAATTGGCCTAAGCCAAAAAACAATGGGAGAACTTTTAAATGTAATAATTACAGCCTATAATCAATATGAAAATGAATATGTAATAATACCAACAAAACATTTAAACACTTTATGTAATTATTTTAACGTTTCACTTGATTATATTTTTGGATTTACAACTTCCACTAACTATAAACTATCTAAAAAAGATATAAACAAAACTATATCCGGAATACGACTTAAAGATTTACGCAAAGAAAACAAATTAACTCAAGAAAAACTAGCTAAAATTCTAAATGTATCAAGAACAACCATAACTGAATACGAACGAGGAACTAACATAATTGCTACCCCTTTTCTATTTGATATATGTAAAAAATATAATGTTAGTGCGGATTATCTCTTAGGAAGAATTGATTCTCCTAAATATCTTAAATAATCTAGTGTCGATTTCTGTCGAACGAAATTTCTTTACAAAGTAACATATTATATTTATAATGGATTTAGAGTGTTAGGGCTTGATGTCTACCACTAAGACTGATCTTTCTGTTGATTTTTACCTCCTGTTCTTGAGGTTT
>CANQDN010000105.1 GCA_947593275.1 uncultured Bacilli bacterium | reverse complement strand
AAATGGAAAGAAATTTATCCTAACTATACCGAAGAAGAATTTGATAACCCTCATATCGCTTGGTATTTAAGTGAAGCTATGATCGATCCCCTAATAAATAATTCTACTTTTAAAAAGTACACTAATGCCAATCTAGAAGCCTATTCCACCTTTTATGAAACTAAAATAGAAGGTAAACCAATCATAACCATTTTAAGAGAATATACCACCAAATATCCCCTAGAAGTAGCTTTAAAAAAAGCCTATGAATTATTTAAAAAATACGAAACTACCATAAAAAACACCCCAAACTAACCATTTTATACCTAAAAAATCCCCAATTTCCCCAAATTACGACTAAACATATCTTGCATAACATATATTTAAATGATATAATAATCGAATGAGTGAGGTTAATTATGAAAAAGAACAAAAAGGAAAAAAATTATTCCCAAAAAGAATCTAAATTTAAAAAGATTTTAAAAAAATACAAACTACCAATTATTATTGGAACCGTTATTCTAATTATCTTAATTATCGTTTTAGTATTCTTCTTACTAAATAAACACGAAGATAAAAAGGTAATTGAAAAAACAAAACCTGAAGAACCAGTAAAAGAAGACTATGAAGAAGGTACAGATGATTACTTCATGGAAAATGTTGAAGAACCTGTCCAAACTCCAAGCACTGGCAATGACTATTATGATTTTATTAATACTCCAATATCAAGTGTTAACATCTCTGAACTAAAACAAAGAAACCCTGATACTGTTGGCTTCTTAAAAGTAAACAATACAAACGTTAATTATCCCGTTGTTAAAACTACTAATAATGATTACTATTTAACACATGCCTTTAATAAATCTTATAATAGTGCCGGTTGGGTATTCATGGATTATCGTAATGGTGTTAACAATCTAGATGATAATACTATAATATATGGTCATGGTAGTCTTAAAACAACAATGTTTGGTACTTTAAAAAACGTCGTTAAAAGAGAATGGTATACTAATTCTAGTAATACTACAATTACTTTAATAACATCTAAATACAAATTATATTGGAAAATATTCTCAATTTATACTATTCCTGATGAAACATATTATCTAATATCTAACTTTGGTACAGATGAATCTCATCAAAAATTTATTAATACTATGTTAAGTAGAAGTATCTATAACTTTGGTGAAAGTGTTACAGTAAATGATAAACTGTTAACTCTATCTACATGTTATAATAACCAGTTAAGACTAGTAGTTCAAGCTAAACTAGCTCGAATTGAATCAAACTAAAAGATCACTAAAAAATGATCTTTTTTTTAACTCTTTATTCTTTTTAATATACTTTCTATCTCTTCTTTAGTTTCTTTAAATAACTCCAATCTAAATGTATTTATCCCCATATTTTGATACTCTTTAATATTTTCTATTAAATCTATTCTTTTATTAGCAAATAAATGCGTAAACTTATCACTTACTAAAGGAAATCTCTGTTTATTTTTATTCTCCAAAAAATATTCCTCATCTAACCTTAAATTCCTATCTTTCCCCAAATTATATTTCATAATCATATATTCTAAAGTCCCATAGCCTATAATCTCAAGCTCTATTTTATTATCTACTTTTGAAACTAGACTCTTGAGTCTATTAATATCACACTCCGGACTAATAGTTACCCTTTTAATCCCATAATTATATAGTAAATTAACATAAGGACTATTAACAACATTTAAATAGTAATCACTAACTACAACATTATCTTTAGTATACTTAAAACTACCTGTTTCTCCAATTAATAATCTTTCATTTTGATAATCTTTATACTTAGTTATAACTCTATCAAGTCTTAAATAAATATTAGAATACTTCCTATATTTCTGATATAGATCTTCATCTGTAACATAAATATAATCAACCTTATTTTCTAGTAAACATAAAACTTGCTCTTCACTTCTAGCTAAAGCACTAATTTTAAGCTTAACACTTCTTTTACATTCTTTATCTTCTTTATACTCTATCTTTACATTTCTATTTACACTAGTTCTTTTCTTAACTAATTCCTCAATAAGTGTTCTTTTAATATTTTTTAATACACCTACCGCCACAAAAATATTCTCTTCAATATCCCAAAATTCTTCATTTACTCTAAAAGGAGTATCACCCAAAGATTTAAATATCTCTCTAATTCTTTCTTTACTTATTGGAGCATTATTCGCTTTATCTACAACCTCTCCAGTATATTTTACTTCATTTATTTCATCACTATAACTAACAACTAACTTTTCATTAATGTGTGCATAAACAAAAACTTTAACATCTATTTTCTTATTCTCCTTTTGCTTTAATTCATCATCTAACTTCTTATTTATAGTAAGACTAACTTTCCCCAAACA
Source organism: uncultured Bacilli bacterium (assembly GCA_947593275.1). Classification (GTDB taxonomy): domain Bacteria; phylum Bacillota_I; class Bacilli_A; order RF39; family UBA660; genus Caccenecus. The sequence goes on along the minus strand of CANQDN010000105.1, from coordinate 1,565 downwards.
ATCTAACCCTTTATTATCTATTAAAACTATATCTCCAATATCCCCTTTATTTATTAACTTTCCCTTTACATCATACAAAAAATTAACATACATTCCTTCCCCATTAGGAAGTCTTATCGCATCTTCTTGTCTTAACTCATGACTTAACTTAATTTTAATTTTATGTTTATCAAAATAAATAACTTCTCCAATTTCAACCCCCAAATGATTAGAACTATTTAAACTAATAAAATCTTTATCTAATTCATTAAACAAATATCCTTTAGTAAACCCCCTATTATATAAACTTTTCAAATTAAATATTTCTTCTTTACTTAATTTATAATTATCATTATCTAAAATCTTTCTATATAAACTAACTACATACCCCACATATTCTGGACTCTTCATTCTTCCTTCAATTTTAAAACTATATACTTTACTATCCTTTAATTCTTCCATATATGAAGTAGTATTTAATTCTTTAGGACTAATAAGATATTTATCTTTAATTAAAACTTTATTATTAGTAACTAAATTATAAGGTATCCTACATAATCCGGCACATAACCCTCTATTACCACTTCTATTTAATAAAAAAGAAGAAAACAAACATTGTCCCGAATAGCATACACATAAAGCTCCATGAATAAACACTTCTAATTCCATATTAGTATCTAATTTATTTATTTCATCAATACTTAACTCACGCGCTAAAACAACTCTTTTAACCCCTAAAGATTCCAGTATTTTTATTTGTTCAATATTATGGGTATGTGCTTGAGTTGAAGCATGAATATCCATCTCTGGGAAATACTCTCTAATTAATTTAATTAACCCAAGATCTTGCACTATTAATGCATCTACTCCAATATTATTTAAATATTCTATATATTTTAAACAATCCTTAATTTCATCCTGAAAAATAATTGTATTTACAGTTACATAAACCTTTACTCCATATAAATGAGCATATTTAACTGCATCTTTTAATTCTTCATTTGTAAAATTATCCGCATACTTTCTTGCCCCATAGTTTTTACCTGCAAGATAAACCGCATCTGCACCATTTTTAACTGCATATTCTAATGCCCGAGAACTTCCAACAGGAGCTAATAATTCTTTTTTCAAAGTTACCACCACTTAAATTATATCACTAAAAAAGGAGAACAAGGTAAAATCTTTTAACAAAGATGTTAACTAGCTCTTACCTCCCAAACTCTCCAATTAAATTATATATTAACTAGTTAATTAAAACAATATCTTAATTTAAAAATATTAAAGAATTAGTTAATATTATCAAATAAAGTAATTATAAAAGTTTTTTTGAACCACATAACCACAACTTCTTTAAAGAGATTCACGCATACGTAGTTAAGTTTCTTTAACTACGTATGGATTAGTATATATTCCTTCTCCAGTAAACTCTGTACTAGATTTGAGGTTTATTACTGGGCGCAAACCATTCGTCTTGCTCACATTGCTGTAAGCGAGGTTGCCACTCGAATTCACAATGAACACGAGAGCGTTCATAGCATAACACGGAGACATTGCCCAGTAATTTGAATTACTATATAAGTAATAAG
>CANQDN010000104.1 GCA_947593275.1 uncultured Bacilli bacterium | reverse complement strand
GGCTCTATTGAAGATTTGTGGGCTTTTAATGAAGAAATTGTTGCTAGAGCAATATATGAAGCAAGAGTACCCATAATAAGTGCTGTTGGTCATGAAATAGACTTTACTATCGCCGATTTCGTCGCTGATAAACGAGCCCCAACCCCGACTGGCGCTGCTGAAATGGCCGTCCCAACAGTATCCGAAATTAATAATATAATTAATGGTTATGAAATAAGATTAAATGAGTTTATTGGAAATTTAATTCATAAAAGTAAATTAAGATTAGATAATATAACTAATTCCTATATTATTAAAAATCCGTTATCTTTATATGAATTAAAAGAACAAAAATTAGATAATCTAATTGATAGTATAAATAATAATATTAATAAAAGGTTAGATAATTATAGTTTAGTTTTAAATAATCTAATGAATAATTATGTTTTAAAGAATCCTTTTAGTTTATTTGAACTTAAAATAGAAAAATTAAATTATAATAAGAAAGCTCTATATAATAATATAAATAATATTATAACTAAGAATAATCATAATTATCAAATATTAGTTAATACTTTAAAGTTAGTTAATCCTTTAGGAATATTAGAAAAAGGTTATTCTTTAGTTACTAAAGATAATAATATAATAAATAATGAGGAAGATTTAAAAGTTAATGATATGGTAAATATCCGGCTATATAAGGGTAATATTAAAGCCGAAGTAAAAGAAATAGGAGTGTAGAATATGGAAAAATCATTTGAAGATGCTTTAAAAGAATTAGAAGTTATTGTAAAAGATTTAGAAAGTGGAACAGTTGAACTAGATCTTGCTATAGATAAATATACAGAAGCAATGAAATTAGCAAAATATTGTAATGAAAAATTAGAAAATGCAACCGAAAAAGTAAATAAAATTTTAACTGAAAATAAAGAATTAGTTGATTTTGATGTTCAAGAATAGGAGGTTTTTATGAGCGAAATTAAAGATATAACCAAAAGAGATGAAGATTTTGCTAAATGGTATACAGATGTTGTAACTAAAGCTGGATTAATTGATTATTCAAGTGTTAAGGGTAGTATGATTATTGCCCCTTATGGCTATGCAATATGGGAAAATATGCAAAAAGTATTAGATAAAATGTTTAAAGAAACAGGACACGAAAATGTCCAAATGCCAATGTTTATCCCCGAAAGTTTACTTAATATCGAAAAAGATCATGTAAACGGTTTTGCACCAGAAGTTGCTTGGGTAACTTATGGTGGCAAAGAAAAACTAGATGAAAGATTATGTGTAAGACCAACAAGTGAAGTTCTATTTTGTGATTATTATAAAAAGATTATTAAATCATATCGGGATTTACCTAAATTATATAACCAGTGGTGTACAATTGTAAGATGGGAAAAAACGACAAGACCATTCCTCCGTAGTCGAGAGATTCTATGGCAAGAAGGACATACAATGCACGCGACTAAAGAAGAAGCTTTAGAAGAAACTTTAAAGATGCTCCATGTATATGAAGAATTTCAAAAGAAGTATCTCGCTATTCCCGTTTTAGTCGGAAAGAAAACCGATAAAGAAAAGTTCGCCGGTGCTGAAGCTTCTTATTCTCTAGAAGCTATGATGTATGATGGAGTTGCTTTACAAAATGGAACAAGCCATTATTTTGGTCAAGGATTTGCCAGAGCTTTTGGAATTCAGTTTTTAAATAAAGAAAATAAATTAGAGACTCCATATCAAACCAGTTGGGGAGTAACCACAAGAATGATCGGTTCTATTATCATGGTTCATGGCGATGATCGGGGCCTTGTTTTACCACCAAATATTGCTCCAGTTAAAGTAATAATAATTCCTATAAGTAATAAAGAAGACGTAATATCAGCCACCGAAAATTTATCTAAAGAATTAAAAGAACATAATATTTCTGTAAAAGTAGATAATTCATCTAAAACTCCAGGATTTAAGTTTGCGGAAGCTGAAGTTAAAGGCTATCCTGTAAGAATTGAGATTGGCCCTCGAGATTTAGAGCAAGGCTTAGTAACTATAGTAAGAAGAGATACTTTAGAAAAAGCAACTATTAAAAAAGAAGAGGTAGTAGAGTATCTATCTAAATTATTTGAAGAAATCCAAGATAATTTGTATACTAAAGCTTTAAAAAGAAGAGATACTATGATCTATGAAGCAAATAATTATGAAGAATTTAAAGAAATCGCCCAAAATAAGCCAGGATTTATTAAAGCTAATTGGTGTGGTAATGTTCTATGTGAAGAAAAAGTTAAAGATGATTTTGGCATGAAGAGTCGTTGCTTAATTGAAGATGAAGAAGTCGGCGAAACTTGTAGTATTTGTGGAAAGAAAGCTAAATATAGATTATATTTTGGAAAACAATATTAAGGTATTTAAAAACACTTATCAAAAAATGATAGGTGTTTTTTTTTAATAAATTAGTTTTTTTTATGTTCATCTAAATATCTAATTAAAATAGTTACAATTAAATTATTTAAACTTCTATTTTCCTCTAAAGCAATTCTATCTAATTCTTTTTTAATTTCTTCATTTGTTCTCAATGTTATTATAACGTTATTCATTTTATAGCTCCTTTTCTGCTATCATTATAATATTAATTGTATTCATTTTATACTTGCATTTGTATTCACTATGATGTATAATGTATTTATAAGTTAGAAATTTCTAATATGATTGATAATAGAAAGAGGGAAAGATAGCAATTGAAATATGAGAGAATAAATAAAAAATATACTAAAATTATAGTTATTAGTTTAGCAGTAATAATAATTATTGGAAGTGTATTAGTATTAAATATTACAAAAGCTAAATATAAAACTACAATTAGTGTGCCAATAGTAAGCGGAACAATCAAATATACTGGAGGAAATGCAGATTTAAATGTAATGGCAGTATATCAACAAAAAGTTACTGAAGAAAATAAACCTATTAAATGTATAAATGGTGATGACTGCTATGATAGTAAAGAAGAAATTCCCCAAAGTGGTTATGCGTTGAATAAAGATAAAAGTTATTGTACTTTAACAACTAAAGAAAATAAATTGGAAAATACGTCTATTGAATATAAATATGGTAAAGTATATATAGGGGTAAGTAAAAAAAGAACCAAATGTTATTTATATTTTGATAAAATGAAATCATCTAGCGAAGTTTTAGCGGATTTAGGAATAAGCGAAAGAACTGGAAACTTAAATTTTAATAATGTTGATGAAGGAGAATATTTAGATAGTAATGAAAGAACCCAGATGTTTAAAGCTGAGGATGATTTTGGAAACAGTTATTATTATAGAGGAAGAGTCAAAGATAATTGGGTGAAATTTGGAAATATGAGTACCAATGGTAATCCAATATATTGGCGAATAGTACGAATAAATGGCGATGGAACAATAAGATTAATATATGCTGGAAATGGAACAGATATTTCTAAATTAACAAGAGATAATGGTTATGTAGGAAATGCAGAATATAGTCAGATAAGTACATCAAAATGGGAAAACGAATCAAATAATTATAATTATGTTGGATATGAATGGCTAGAAAATAATATACATGGATATGGAGAAGGAGCAACACAAAGTAATGTATTAGAAGCATTAAATACGTGGTTTAATACAAATTTAAGCGATGAATGGAATGAAGGAGCTGGAAAAATAGATAAAAATGCCGGATTTTGTAATGACAGATCTTTTGCTATAAGTGAGGATAATTTATGGAATGATAACATGGATGACGGTACATTAAAAGGAACTGATAAAATATATTATGGAGCAAATTTAAGATTAACACATCAAAGTAGTATACCTACAACTGATGATCCAGCAGTACCAACATTTAAATGTAGTACTAATGGCCATAAAAATGAAGATTATTTTACTTATAAAGGGGCAACTGGAATGCAATCACTAGCAGGCATTAATATAACAGGAACTCAAAGTTTAAAATATCCAATTGGCCTTATAACCGCCGATGAAGTAGTCTACGCCGGAGGAGTGCCTGGAAAAGCAACTACCAAGTATTGGTTATATACGGG
>CANQDN010000103.1 GCA_947593275.1 uncultured Bacilli bacterium | reverse complement strand
GGAGTCGAACCCCTAACCTTTAGATCCGTAGTCTAACGCTCTATCCAATTGAGCTAAGGGCGCATCCTTACACGCACTTTTCGAAATGCATATTCATTATAATATAATTATATGCAAAAATCAAGAGTTTTTACATCTGATCCTTCAACTTTTTTACTTCATATAGTTTCTCTAAGTCTAACTCTTGTATTTCAAAACTAATTCCCCGATCATTAATCTTCCCCATCTTTTCTCCAGTTTTAATAATATCTACCCCAAAAGTCGCTCTAATAGTTCCATCTTTAAGTAACTTCAAAAACTCTTCAAATGGCTTTAATTCCCATAAAACATAATCATAATATCGATAATATTTAATATTACCACTTTCCTGTTCCCAATACTTAACTAAACCAATATATTTACTTTTCTTATAATATTTTTCTTTTAAATTCTTATAAGACCATCCTGTTTTACTTTCAATTAAATTAAAACTACTATCATAAATATTTAAAATAACCCTCTCTTTCTCATCATCTACTACTAATTTAAATAAAAACCTCCCCACTAAAACCGAAGAATTAGCTTGCACTGAAATCTTTAAAACTTTATTTTTTTTACAATTATTTTCAAAATAACCATAAGTACTACATAGTCTTTTAATATCCCTAGGATTATCTAATTTAGCATTAAAAAGAGCCATATACTTTCTTGTAAAATCTTTTTTAAGCAAAACTGTAACACTTTTCACTCCCTCTAAATCAAGCATTAAATTTAAAGTTTTTAAAGCCCCATTCTTTCCCCCTTTAAGTTCTTTAATATAACCCTCATGTTTTATTCTTGTAATTTCTTTTTCAAATTTTTTCAAATCTTCTAACATAAAAAACACATTCCTTTCCAAAGAATGTATTATATCCTACCACATTTAAATTAAAAAATTTGTCAAAAAAAGGCGTAAAACTGCATTTTGCGCCCTATCAAATCATAATTTTAAGCTTTTTTGTCTATTTAAAGTATTTTTCCATCATTTCTCTTACAGCATCTTCACTCTTATAACCAATAAATCCATCAACAACTTTACCATCTTTAATAACGGCTACAGTTGGTGTAAATCCTTGATCATAGAATAATTTACCAATTGTATCTGTAATTTTCTCACCATTAGAACTAACTGTTGTCTTAAAATCAACCATTAAATCTGTTAAAGGTTTAAGTTCCTTTTGAATTGATGACCAATCTAACTTATTAGCTTTCGCTTCTTCATCATAATAAGTATACTTATCCATTAATACTTTTAAATCTACATAATTAGTTTTATATCCAAGTTCTTCTTGTACTTTATTTAAACTTGGAACAACCTCAATACATACCCCACAATTACTACGTCCAATATATAAAAGGCTTACTCCATCTTTATCAAATAATTTTACAGCATCTGATACTGATAACGCTGTCATTTTACTTACATCATATTGAGTGGTACTTTCTCCTGATTCACTATTAGTTCCTGTTCCACTACTTCTTGAACCAAATACCCCACCTTTAATATATAAACCAATAATAAGCATACCAAGAATAACAAAACCTAAAATTACAATAAAAGTTAAATTTCTTAATTTTACTTCAATATTACTATTATTCATAATATCCTCCTTCTTAAATCAGAAATATTATACACTTCATTCGACAAAAAATCAAGTTTTATTTAATAGTTCATAAGAGTTGCTTCCACTTGATTAGCGGCTTTATTATAATCTAATCGAATTTTTAACTCATTTAAAGTTGTTTTATTATCACTTGGATCAATAATTAAGCCTTTATTATTCCCAATCATATACCCATTTTCTACTAAATCATCCACATTTATATAAGTAGAATCAACTTCACTAAAAATCTCTAAATGATCCATCGCATAATCTTCCGCTTGAATCTCAATTATATTCTTTATATCATTAATAGTCTCAGTATTATCTATTGCAAACGCATAAGAAGTCTTATTAACCATTATAAAAGTTACAATCCCCACTAAAACTACTACTATCAATAATTCTACTTTTGTATATCCTAATTTATTTAATGTCTTCAATTTTATCCCACCTTAAATACAAGTATAGCACTAAATAAAAAAAGAAAAAAGCTTTTTTAGCATTTTTCCTCTTTACTTAACACTTTGTAGGCACTTACTAAATCGTTTAATCTAAATTTAGCATTCGCAGGACTCGTACTAGGTAACCCCATATAAGGAATAGAAATACTATCTTTAAAAAATTTATTATATAAATTATAAGCAGTCTTTCCATTTAAATATATCTTTTTTATTGCACTATTTTTTAAAATAACTTCTAAATCATTTGGCACTACATCTTTAATACTAGCATCACTTGAAGCCTTTATCTTACATACCTTGCATACATCAAATAAAGCTATCTTATTTCTTTTCAAAAACTCTTTTTTACTTTCTATAGAATTACCTATTTTATCTTCAAAAACTAAACTTAAAACTTGCCAAAAACGATTTTTAGGATGTCCATAATAAAAACCTATTTCTCTTGATTTAACACTTGGAAAAGAGCCTAAAATTAATATTTCACTATCATTATTATAATAAGGTAAAAAAGGATGCTCTAACATAATTAAACTTAAAAAGATAAGCTATTTCTTATCTTTTATAACCTCCATTAAAGTTGAACCAAAAGTTGCTATATTACTTAAATCTGCTGGTACTATTAATTTAGTTGCTTGTCCATCAGCCACTTTACTTAAAGCTTCATAACTCTTTAAAGTAAGTACCGCTTTATCAGCTTGAGCATTCTTTAATAATTCAATTCCTTTAGCTTCTGCTTCTTTTAATTTAAGTATTGCCTCTGCTTCACCTTCCGCAATCTTTATTTGACTTTCTTTTTGAGCTTCAGCTCTAAGAATAGCACTTTCTTTTTCTCCTTCAGCAATTAAAATACTAGATTTCTTTTCCCCTTCAGCTTGAAGTATTTTCTCTCTTCTTTCTCTTTCAGCTCGCATTTGTTTTTCCATAGCTTCCTGTATATCTCTTGGAGGTAAAATATTTTTAACTTCTACTCTATTAACTTTAATACCCCATGGATCTGTTGCTTCATCTAATATTGAACGCATTTTACCGTTAATAATATCTCTACTAGTTAATGTTTGATCAAGTTCTAATTCTCCAATAATATTACGTAAGGTAGTTGCAGTTAAATTTTCAATCGCACTTACTGGTGCATCTACTCCATAACAATATAATTTAGGATCAGTTATTTGGTAATATACTACTGTATCAATTTGCATTGTAACATTATCTTTAGTAATAACTGGTTGTGGTGCAAAATCCTTAACCGTTTCTTTTAAACTAACATTTTTCGCTATTCTATCAATAAAAGGTATTTTAAAATGTAATCCATTTTGCCATGTTGTATAATAACTTCCTAATCTTTCAATAACATACGCTCTAGCTTGAGGTACAATTTTAATATTAGGAATAATAATAATTGCAACTATAATTAAAAGTGCTATAAAAATTTCCATTATTTCTCACCCTTTCTAACAACGAGCTTAACACCATCTATCGCTTCTACTATAACATGCTCGCCAACTTCAATTTTCTCTTCACTTACTGCACTCCACTTTTTTCCATCTACTTTTACTTCTCCCATTTTAAACTTGGTTATTTCCTCAGTTACAACTCCTTCCATTCCAATTACTCGGTCAAAATTAGTTGGAACTTTTCTTCTGGCTAACTTTTTAACCAAAATTGGTCTTGTAATAAGCATTAAAACTAAGCCTAAACAAACAAATACTGCAAACTGAATATAAAAAGAATCAACAATAAACGACATAAACAAACTAACTAAAGCACTAACAATAAACCAAACGCTTACTAAATTAATTGTACTTACTTCTATTACTGTTAAAAGAACAACTATAACCAGCCATAATATCCACATTGCCATAACTTCACCTACCTACTTAAATTATACGTTATCTAAAAGAAAAATACAATAATATTTAAATATTTTCCTCCAAATGAAAAAGGCGAGGAAGTTTAATTCCAAATCTCGCTTTTTCGGGTTATTAGGTTTAATATCTATTATTCA
>CANQDN010000102.1 GCA_947593275.1 uncultured Bacilli bacterium | reverse complement strand
AATTTGAAATTTCGTGTTTTTTCAGTATGTTTATAATACCACAAAAATTTATTCTTGACAAATCTTAGAATGTCATTTATAAGCTTACCAATAATCGTATGATTACTCTCTTTATAATATTTACTCGTTAAAATTGTATCTATTACTTCTTTAGATAAACTATTATTAACATTTAAATCTAAGTAACATTTAATAAATAGTGCTCTAATAATTAAATCTTTATATAAAGAAGGATTATTCTTAATTAATTTGTCTTCATAATCTAAATCTAATACACATTCCATTACTTTTTTATGTAATATATTTAAAGAAGTATCATCTAACTCTTTTTGAGGACAAACATAATCATCTATTGTAATATTATTTAAAAAATAAAGTTCTAAATGCTCTAACTCCGGTTGTGATAATAAAAGATACTTAATCTTATTTAAAGCTTCTTTAACCGTACTTTTTGGTTCATTTTTTATATAATTATTTAAAAGAATCATAAAATGCGTTAAATAATAAGCTAACACAGATAAATTCTGATCATTTACTTCTTCCATTTTATCTTGACTAATAAACTCATAATTAGCAACGTTATAATAATATTCTGTTTTTTCATAAAGCACTTTAGCCATCTTCGCTGTATCATTATCAAATAAAACAATCTTCCAACTAGAATTTTCAAATGGCACCATTAAATTACTCGCATTAGAATTATAATAACTAATACATACTTTAAGTTTATTTAACATATCTTCATCAATATTTTTAAACATATCTTTAAATTTATTAATAAGAAATCTAAGTTTTGCAATAAGAATAAATATTCTTTTATCTTGTTTATATTCTGCATCCGCGATTAATAAATAAAGGCGCATAATTTCTTTATTTATATTAAAAAAATGTTTAGTATCTTCAAGTGGTATAGGAATATTAAAAGCATCATATATAGCTATATTCTCTAAATAATCTTCTAAATATTCATCAAAATATGTTGGTTCAATATTACTAAGTAAATTATCATAAATATCCTCAATATCTTCTTCAATTGTTAAATAATCCCCAAAGATTTCAAAAGCTTCCCCATCTAACTCTAAAACACTATTTAAAGCTTCCTCAAAACTAAAATCTATATCTATTTCTTCTTCATTTTCCTCTAAAATACTTATTAAAGCCTGAAATGCCTTTTCTAGTTCATCTAATAAAACTGTATCTTCTCCTGTAAGATCTTGATAAAGGCTTAATAAATTTAAAATGACATACTCTTTGTTAACCATAACAAATCCCCCTTAAGTTTTTATTATAATCTAAAAAAAAGATAATGCAAGTAGTTTTCCTCTATTGTAAAAATAAATAACCATTTTTTTTCTGTCAAACAAAATTTCTGTCAAATTAATGTTTTTGAGTATTTTTATTTTCTTATTTATGTTATAAATATAAAGAGGCTATAGAATATGAATCCAGAAATTATTAAAAATATTAGTTTAGAATTAGGAATAAAAGATTATCAAGTTAATAATACTTTAAAATTATTAGAGGAGGGGGCTACCATTCCTTTTATCGCGCGCTACAGAAAAGAAAAAACAGGCGGGCTAGATGAAAATCAAATATCCAGAATAAATGAAGTATATACTTATGAAGAAAACTTATATAAAAGAAAAGAAGATATAATTAGACTAATTAATGAAAAAGGCTTACTTACAGATGAATTAAAAGAAAAAATTATGTCAGCAACTAAATTAATAGAGGTAGAAGACCTATATCGTCCTTTTAAAGAAAAAAAGAAAACCAAAGCAACCGAAGCTATAAAACTAGGATTAGAACCTCTAGCAAAAGAAATATTTCGCGAAAACAATAACATTGAAGCATTTGCTCAAAAGTTTGTTAATGCAAAAGTTAAAGACGTTAATTTTGCTTTAGATCAAGCCTGTTTTATAGTAGCCGAAAATATTAGTGATAATGCCAACTTTCGAAAATACATAAGAAATAATACTTATAAATTTGGTAGTATCAAGAGCACCAAAAAGAAAAATGCCCAAGATGATCCTAAAACATATGAATTATATTATAACTACAAAGAACCAGTCCATTTTATTAAATCTCACCGCATTTTAGCAATAAATAGAGGAGAAGCTGAAAATATTTTAAATGTTAATATTGAAACAAATATAGAATATATTGAAAATTATTTAAAAAATAAATTAATTCATAAACCGAGCCAAAAAACAGCAGAGTTATTAGCTAATAGTATTAAAGATGCTTTAAAAAGATTAATTATGCCTAGTATAATTAGAGAGATTCGAAATGAACTAACCGAAATGGCCGAAGAATCTGCAATTACTAATTTTAGTCAAAACTTAAAAAATTTATTAATGCAACCCCCAATCAAAAATAAGACCGTTTTAGGCTTTGATCCGGCTTTTAGAACAGGTTGTAAACTTGCAGTCATTAGTCCTACTGGTGAACTACTCCATATTGATGTTATTTATCCTCATGAACCTAAAAATGAAACCGAACAAGCCCGAAAAAAATTATTAGATTTAATCGAAAACTATCATATTGATATTATTGCCATCGGAAATGGAACAGCATCAAGAGAAAGTGAAGCTTTTGTTGCTAAAATAATCAAAGAAACTAAAAGAAAAGTAAATTATATTATGGTAAATGAAGCCGGAGCCAGTGTTTATTCAGCAAGTAAACTAGCCCAAAAAGAATTTCCGGACTTACATGTTGAAGAAAGAAGTGCCGTTTCCATCGCAAGAAGACTAATCGATCCCTTAAGTGAATTAGTTAAAATTGAACCCAAAAGTATTGGTGTAGGTATGTATCAACATGATGTTACTCCTAAAAAATTAGAGCAAGAATTAGGCTTTGTAGTAGAAACATCTGTTAATAGTGTTGGGGTAAATATAAATACTGCATCCTATGAACTTTTAAGCTATGTCTCTGGCTTAAATAAGAAAATGATTGAGAAATTCTTAGAATATAAAAAGAAAGTAGGAAAAGTTTTAAATCGTCAAGAATTAACTAAAGTTTTTAGTCCCAAAGTTTATGAACAAGCGATAGGATTCCTAAGAATACCCGAGTCAAATAATTTAGATAAAACATCAATTCACCCTGAAAGTTATGTTATAGCGGATTCTATTTTCCAAAAATATAATCTAAACTTAAATGATATGGGAACTAAAAAAATTAAAGAAACTCTCCAAAATATTGATATAAAAGAGTTAGCAAACGAAGTAAATAGTGATACTTATACAGTTGAAGATATTCTAAAATCACTAATTTCCCCATTAAGAGATCCCCGAGATGAAATTCCCACCCCAATTTTAAAAAGTAATATATTAACAATAGATGATTTACAAATAGGAATGGAATTAGAAGGAACAGTAAGAAATGTAATTGATTTTGGCGCATTTATTGATATTGGCTTACATGATGATGCTTTAGTTCATATATCTGAAATTAGTGAAGATTATATTAAACATCCAAGTGAAGTCTTAAATGTTGGAGATATTGTTAAATGTTATGTTTTAGATATTAACAAAGAAAAGGGGAGAGTATCACTTACTTTAATTAATCATAATTTAATTTAAAAAAGGAGCAAAAACTCCCTTTTTTAATCTAATGGTAAATTCTTTATTTTCTCTATAGATAAACCAGTACAATCAGAGATAGTTTTAATATCTAAATTAGTCTTTAATAATTTTTTAACTATATTAATAGTATCTTCATCCATTTCCTTTTTTACTTTCTCTATAGCAATTTTGTTTTCTTTTTTTATCTCTTCAATTTCTTTTTCTATATCTTCAGTTTCCTTTAAAATTTTCTCTTTTTCCATTCTTTCTTCCAAAATAGAGCTTTCATACAAGCTAAAGTCTTTAAAGTAATTTAATATCTTCATGTATCTTTTTCTTTTTTATAGTCCTCGTACTTTTCTTTTAATTCATTAATATAATTTTTCATATTTAAAACCCCTTTCAAAATAAATATTAATTCTTTTTTTTATAATAAGTCAATATTTTTAGTTTAGCTTATTGTATAAAACTAAAAACAAAAAAAGAGCGATTAAGCTCCTTTAAGATTTAATGGTTCTTAAACATTGAGGGGTGATGAGTTAATTCTTATCACTTCTTTTTTGTTGCAAAAAAAATAGACATGAGCA
>CANQDN010000101.1 GCA_947593275.1 uncultured Bacilli bacterium | reverse complement strand
AGTATAACATAACCCCCCCCCCGTCTTGTCAAGCCCTTTTTTATTTATTTATAAATATTTACTTTTAATCATAAAAAAGAACTACTTTTAGTAAAAAATAGTTCTCCAAATGAAAAAGGCGAGGAAGTTTAATTCCAAATCTCGCTTTTTCGGGTTATTAGGTTTAATATCTATTATTCAATAATTAGATTTCTCTAATTAGAATAATACTTTTTTTGTTGCAAATCCTAAAGCTCCAAGGCTAGAAATTGCAAGTGTTACATAACTCATGATTCCATCATAAGTTTGTGGGTTTTTATCAGTAGTTTCATCACCTTTACCAGGTTCATCAGTAGTTCCTGGATCAGTTGTAGTAGTATCTGTCTTTCCAACAGTAACTACACCATCTTTTTCAGTAGTTTCACCCTTTACTAATGCTTTAGTAGCTTCTGCAGCTGTATAAGTTACATCGCCAACTTCAGTATCTTCAACAACACCATTGGTGAATTTACCACCAGTGATAATATTTGAAAATTCTTCTAAAAATTCAGGATCATTTATGCTCAATGCAGCTTTCTTACCAGAACTTGTGAATGTTCCACCAGAAATATCATAACTACCATCATGAACATCATTTTTAAAATAAACACTGTAACCACTTTTTGAAGTTATTGTAGGATTACCAGAAATTTTTAAAACATTATTTGCTCCATTAGAAGTTGTTCCATCAACATAAATAGCATCATCAGCTTTAGCAAGGATTGTTCCACCTGTAATATTTAATGTTCCACTTTGTAATTTAAAAGTATTTCCAGTATCTGAAGTATAAGAACCACCAGTAACATTAACTACTGAATCTCCAGCATCAATTCCAATTAAGCCTATAGCTCCTTCAATTTCAGCATTAAGATTTATAGTTTCATTACCAGCTGTACTACAATCAACTAGTTCTCCTTGTAAATTACTCCATTTTCCAGCAACATTTATTTCTACATTTTCAGTAGCAGAAGATACAGTAAATATTGCGTGTGATGCATCTTGATTAGCACCATCAAATTTAATATCTTTTGCAATAGTTATTGTAGCATCATCACTTGTAGCTGCAACTTCAAGAAGACTTCCATGTGTTCCACTATCTACTGTGATTTTACCATTTTTAATAGTTAACTCAGAATCAGTAACTTTTAATGGTGTTGCAGAACCACTACCATTTTTAAGAGTTAAAGTTTTACCATTAAGATTTAAAACTATATCATTACTAAAAGTTATCTGTCCGTTAGCTTGAACTGTTACATCTTTTACAAGAGTAATAGTTCCTCCTTCGTCCATTCCGTCAACTGCATCTTTAAGAGTACTATAACACTTATATCCTTGATCAAATTTAACATAAGCTTCATAAGTACTACTAGAACATGCACTTGCACTTGCAACAGTTGTTACTTGAGCATTAACATTGCTAGCAAATCCGAAAGCTATTCCAGATATTGCCATTAAACCTAATAATTTTTTCAGATTTTTCATCTGTCTTCTTTCCTCCTTCACGTTACAAGTATAACATACCCCCCCCGTCTTGTCAAGCCTTTTTTTTATTTATTTATAAATATTTACTTTTAAACCTAAAAAAGATAAGCTCTAAGCCTATCTTTAATCATTTTTAATTATTTATTCGATGATGCACAGTTGGCGACTCCATCGTAAGTGCTCTAAAAGTATACCCATGACTTAACCCATAAAGAATTATCTCTTCAACAGCATTCACACTAAAACCTTTAATATCATGCTGCAAAACCACATAAGTTGGTCCATTTTTAAGTGCACTCGTAACATTTGCTACTACTCTACTTGTCGAAGTCGTCTCCCCTGCATCTCCACTAGATACATTCCAATCCCAATATCTAAAACCTTTCGCTTCCACAGCCTTAGAAAGTTCACTCATAATATGACTTCCATTATCATAATTTCTACTAACTGTATTAGAACTTCCCCCAGGAAACCTAATAATTGTTGATGTATAACCCGTAATTCTCTTTACTTTATCTTGAATTGCATATAAATCTTCAAAATAAGCCTCACTATTTTTATAAATACTATAATTATGTGTCTTACTATGTAAACCAATCGTATGTCCTTCATTAAACGCTCTTAAAATAACACTATCATAATTTTTAGTTAAAGCCTGATCTGTCACAAAAAATGTCGCTGGCACTTGATATTTCTTTAAAATATCTAAAAGTTTACTAGTATAAGGCCCCGGTCCATCATCAAAAGTTAAATAAATACTCTTCCCCGTTGGTGCCTCATAATTATTTAAAGGATACACATAAACTTTCCTATTTACACTGCTTTCATTTCCCACTTTATCTCGAACTTTATAAGTAATTACATATTCTCCAATAACTTGTGGATTAACTTCTCCCGTAATTTCTATCTTATCCGTTATATCTCCATCACAATTATCACTAGCCCTAGCCCCCATTTCTTCATAAACTCCATTTAACTTCACATAAAGATAACTACCACCATTAAGACTAATAATTGGGGCCTCATCATCCATAATTTTCGCTTCTATTTCTTTTATAGTCTTATTCCCCGAAGAATCTTCCACCCGAAAAATAACCCTATTATCTTGATATTTTATTTCTACTTTATCCGTTATATCTCCATCATAATTATCTGTTGCTTTATAATCTACTGAAATATTATCTAAACTACACATTTTAAAAGAATCTTCCTGAATCTCTAATAAAGGAGCTATATTATCAATTATCTTAATAATTTGCTTTTTCTCCATAGTTTTATTCCCATATTTATAAGTATAAGTTATTTCCTCACTACCTATTATATTAGAATCAACATCTTTATCCCTCGATACTAAAACATCACTGCACTTTCTTTTATTTCCGTAGCATACTTCCCCCGAATCATACTCTATTTTCTCTTGATAATTGTACAAAACTACTTCTTTAAATTCTTTCACCCAAAAATCTTTAACTAAATATCTATAAGCTATAAAAGGAATTAAAATAAGAAAAAATGCTAAAACACATATTAAAACAATTAATAACTTTTTATTTTTCATATAAACCACATACTTCTTTAAAAAAATTATACCACTTATTCCTTATTTTACTAAGAATTAAAACAATTATTTACAAAAATATTACACTTTAATACTTTTATAGGAAGGAAAATTTAGTATTACACCATGGTTCGACAAATTTCTCTTCTTTTTTATGTTATCATAGTCTTATTTCTTATTTTATTAAGAAATTAGAAAGGAGTATTATGATTACTAAAGAACAAAAATTTGTTAGTTTAAGTAATGATTTGCTTTTTAAAGAAACTTTAACTCATTATGATAATAAAGATAAATTAATTTATTTTCTTTCTTGTTTTACTGATTTCTCTAAAGATTTCTTGGAAAACTCTAATTTAGTTGTCCAATATGAAAGTATTTTTACTAAAACTAAACTTAATGATAAATCTTATCGGGGTGATGTTGTTATTAAATTTGCCAACTTTAGAATTAATTTAGAGTGTTACTCTAGTTTTAATGAAGCATCTTTTAATAAATCTACTAGTTATATCATGCGAGTATTTTCTACTCAAGTTGATCGGGGTATAAATAGTAATTATTTAGAAAGTATTATCCAACTTAATTTTATTGATGATGTTAATTATTCTTTTGATCCCAATATCATAAGTGTCTATGGTCTTACTAATTTAAATAATATCCAAGATCGAAAACTAGCCGATAAGTTTGTTATTAAATATTTTCGTCTTGACAAGGCAAGAATCGCCCCTTATAATGAAAGTGATAAAGCATTATTATGGCTTAAGTTTATTGGGGCTAAAAGTCATAAAGAAAGAGCTTTAATAGCTAAAGGGGATGAATTATTAATGGAACTAAACAATTGGATAGATGAGTATGTAAATGATGAAAGAACTAAAGAATTATTTGGTAAATGGGCTGAACAAATTGAAAAAGACAAAGCTATTCAAAAAAGTGAACAAAAAGGCTTTAAAAAAGGTGCTAAAAAAGAAAAAATTGCCATTGCCAAAAACTTAATTAAACTAGACACTCCATTAGAAAACATTCATTTAGCAACTGGTTTAACAATTGAAGAAATTAAAAAATTGACTAAATTATCCAATGAAAAATTAGAAGAAAATCTTAAGAATTAGAATCATTAATTAAATTGGCAAAAAGAACTAATAGCTTTCCTAGTTATTAGTTCTTTTATTATTTCTCCAAATGAAAAAGGCGAGGAAGTTTAATTCCAAATCTCGCTTTTTCGGGTTATTAGGTTTAATATCTATTATTCA
>CANQDN010000100.1 GCA_947593275.1 uncultured Bacilli bacterium | reverse complement strand
AGCCTTATTTTATAAGACTTTAGACAATTATTAAATTGTTACGAACTGATATTTAGATTTCCCCCTGAAGGAGCCGAGAGGCTCCATTTTTGTTGTAAAACGAATACCCATAGTTAGTAGTAAAATTAGTGCATAATAAAACTACCAGCTAAACTGGTAGATTTTTATTTTAAATTGTTCTAGTTAATATTCTATTATAGTTATTCCCATTATTTAATTCTCCAACTAAATAGCCTAATTCATTTCTAGTGAAAAGTTTAACTATAAAGCTAACACATTTTTCATGATTATCTTTGCAAGTTTTTTGCTCATTACTTAAGTGTGTTCCCATAAAAATGGTTCTTAAACCATGGGTAATAGAATTATTTTGCTCTTGAAACATAATATATTTACTAAATATATAATCAGCACCAAAATAATGTCTTGCTTTATGAAATTCTTCAATTTTCTTTTTATTAATAATATAATTAGGAATATTGCTAAGGAAATTAAATATTCTTGCAGATATTTTCTCTGAATCACATTCTTTTATATCTCTTATAGCATACGTTTTATCAAGAGAATGAACTCTTTGAGAAATATGACTCAATAACCTTGTTTTAATTAATTGATCTTGTAGGTTTAGAGGCATAATCGCAACTTCTGTTGAACTATTAGTTGGTTTTATTACACGTTCATCCTGAAGATTTGAATAACTGATTGCTATTTCTGTTGAACTACTAGTTTGTCTAGGTGGCACTTCAGAGCTTGTTATTACTTTACTAGATGACTCATTAATAAGAGATTTTTTATTTCTTCTATTATAAGTTTTTTCTCTAGATAGCCGTGTCCTTAATTCACGTATTTGTTCAGCATTTAAATTATCATACTTCGCATATAATTCCTTAATTTTTTTAAGATTTGCTTCTTTTACATCTAAATTTGTATCTCTTTTTAAGAAACGGACATAAGTTGCAATATTTTTTCTTAAATAGCTACTTTTGGTAGTAAATTCACTAATTTTTGATGCTGGTACTTGACGATTTTGTAAAACCTTATTGATTTTATAAATATTACGATTTAATTGTTTACGAATTCTTTCCACATCTTCTAATGTTTTAGCATTTAAGATTTCTTTAACAAGTTCAATAATTGTTTGTTCAGTTTTTTGTAAAGATTTAGATTTTTTAACTATTTTTTCATCTATACTTAAAAATTTCATTATTTCATTACTGCAATCAACAAAATCTTTGCCACTGCATTCCATTTTTTCCCGAACCATATTTAATAATTCTTCATGTTCAGCATTTATTTGTTCAATTCTTTCATCAATTTTTGCCATTATTCATCACCCTCCATTAATGCATCTTTCATGCCTTCAAAAATGTTCATTAATTCTATTAATGACTCATCGTCTAAATTTTCCAAATCGGAATCTTCTAAAACTAAATCTTCTACGTTAGAATCTTTTAAATTTGAATTTTCTAAACTATCTTTTTCCATACTTTTCCCCTTTCTGCCGGTTATTATAGCATAAAACAAATAAAAAAGCAAATTTTAAAGAATTGGAGATGGTGTTTCCAAAGTGGGGAGATATAAAAAAATATTTTTTTACAAATAAAAATGGTTAGTAACCAAAAAACACTTTATAATTGAATTGACTAAAAACAATAGAAAGTAGGTGTTACTAACCATGAATATTATATCATTAATCAATTATTATACAAATATATTTAATAAAATTTTTAGTCAAAACTTAACTCCTGTAATATAAAAAAAGAAATGCACAGAATAGGCGCAATAAGATTTATAAACAAAGAAGAAATAAACAACAAATTACAATCTCTATGAGCAAACTCTATATGAGATTTGTTTTTTTCATGATATAAT
The DNA here is from genome assembly GCA_947593275.1 of uncultured Bacilli bacterium. Lineage (GTDB taxonomy): Bacteria > Bacillota_I > Bacilli_A > RF39 > UBA660 > Caccenecus. Next base: position 2,508 of record CANQDN010000100.1, on the reverse strand, counting down.
AATTAGTGAAACAAATAATAATTAATAGTAATTTACCACCTAGAAAGGAGATTTTTATGGATGTAAAGGTAATAACAATTTGTGGAAGTATGAAATATTCAAAAGAGATGATGAAAATATCTGAAGAATTAGAATTAAAAGAAGGTTATGCAGTTATTCAATGTGTTTATAATGTTGATGGAAAAAAATATGAAGGTATTGATGCTAGTATTTTAGATAAAATTCATAGAAAGAAAATTGATATTAGTGATGCAATATATGTTGTTAATATAGATGGATATATTGGAAACAGTACAAAAAATGAAATTGAATATGCAAAAAAGAATAATAAAGAAGTAATATATCATGAGCCAGTAGAGTAACACAAATTACAATTTTTATGAGTAAATTGTTTTGGATTTTATTTTTCTATGTATAAAAAAATAAATTTTTGAAACTTTTTCTTAAAAAATTGGGATTATTATATTGTAGGTGATGAATATGGCTAGTCAATACAACCTATATAAATTTAATGATATATATGATAGAACTTATTTAGATTTACTTAAATATGTAATTGTAAAATGTCATAACATAAATGATGCCAACGATATTATCCAAGAAACTTATTTAGAATTATGGAACATTATAAATAAAAAGGAATTATCAGATATTAATATTAGAAGTTATATTATGGGTATTGCTAACAACAAGATCAAAAAGCATTATACAATACTAAAAAAAAATAAAGACTATATCTATATTTGAAAAAAATGATAAAGATATAGAGTTAATTGAGCTATTAGAAGATAAAATAAATATTGAAAATTTTATAATTCAAAAAGATAATTGGATTACTATATGGCAATTTATTAAAAGTAAGAAAAATCAAGATATTCCTAAAGCATTTTATTTATATTATAAACTAGAGTTATCAATTAAAGAAATCTCTAAAGAATTAAAAGTAAGTGAATCATATATAAAGAATTTAATCTATAGGACATTAAAGGAATTGCAAAAAAAGTTTGGAAATGGGGGTATTTCTAATGACTAACAAAGAAAAATTAAAAAATGCAATGGAACAAGATATTAACCCAACAAATAATTATAATAAAATAATTAAAAAAATAGAAAAGAAAAGTAAAATGAAAAGAGAAAATAATTTATTAAAATGGTCTTTAATACCAATATGTTTGGTAGTTATCTTTATAAGTGGAATTATATTTTTAAATTATAAAAATAATAATAACTTACTTGAAAATAAACAATATATTGATAAAGAAAATGATATAACTTTAAATATTAATAATATCACAGAATTTATAGAAAATGCTGATGTAGGTGGCTCGGCGATAGACATAACTTTTGATGAGATTATAAATGAAGAAAATTTTATTAAAAATTTTAAATTTTTAAATAAATTTACTAATTCACGTTTAATTAAAAGATATGATATGAATAATAAATTTATAGGGTATGAAATGTTTTATTATAATACGAATGAAAATGAAGAAATAACGAGTGGAATAGACATATTTTTATCAAAAACTTTAATCAATAAACCAAGTTGTTATAAAAATATAGATTTTAGTAAAATGAAAGATTCTACTATAAATGATACAACTCTAAAAATTTTAAAAACAGAAAGCAATAGATTTTATGCTTTATTTAATTATAATGGTTATAATTTTGATATTGAAACAACTAACATAACAGAACAAGAGTTTTCCGATTATTTAGTATCAATTTTAAGATAAAATTGTTTAATATTTAAATGTAATTTGTAGAAATGGAGGAATTATGAAAAAATGTCTAAAAATTACTTTAATTGTTCTAGGAGTTTTGGTAGGAATTGTTGTGCTTGATACTTTACAAGCTAAAATTTTTAATAATAGTCCACTATTGAAGATAAGAGATAATTTTGATGGAGGAACTCTCGATTATATTGATAAAGGAATATTTGTTAATTATTATCATTGTAATAATAATGAAGATGTTACTACTTGGAAAGGAACAAAATTTGCTTGTTCTGCAAAAGAAAGTAAAAAGGAAATTAAAGAAATAGTTGATTTAGTAGCAAGAGATAGTCTTTCTTGTGATGAAGCTTTAGAAAAATTTTATCAAGATGAAAATTATACTTATTCTTATAGTTGTATAAAAAGCGATAATGTAATTGTTAAGTATAATGATGGAAGTGAAGAAACTGTAAAAGATGCTTTGCAAAATAATAGAATAACTATTCAAGATTTAGATAGATTTAATATCGAATATATAAAAGAAGATTTAAAAAATTAACATTAAAATTATAAAAGATTATAAAGTAAAATTTTAGGTGGCAAATTTTTAAAAATTTAGGAATTTAATTTAATCTAAAATAAAAATAAAAGATTAAAAATGTAGTAAAAATAAATAAAAATGCTATAAAAAAACAAAAAAGTTACGAAACTTTGATGCCCCCTGAAGGAGCCGAAAGGCTCCATTTTTGTGTGTTTTAATTTATATTAGTTTAATTAAGTTCTACTAATATTT
>CANQDN010000099.1 GCA_947593275.1 uncultured Bacilli bacterium | reverse complement strand
GATCATACCTATTATGCTATCTTCAGGAACATACATTTTTATTTTAGAGGATATTTTTTGATATTCTTTAGAATTTACTTGTTCTTTTAAGAATCCAGGACCATCAAAGTTATAGATGGCCTTTATTTTTCTTTTATGGATAAATTTAGCTTTCATAGCCGCACTGATAGCTAAGTTTCCGCCTTTTGAGTGACCTCCAATATAGACATTTTTAGGAATAAGACCTAAAGCTTTATTAAGATAAATAGAAGCATATTTTTGACTAATACCAGGGTATAAGTAAGCCATTTTAAAGTCTTCTTCCCAACCAATTATGGAAGTATCTGTTCCGGCATAACTAATAAATAAAGTATTATTATTTAAAAGCATAGTTAAAGCTTTAAATTGCATTTCATTATTTACAATATTCATATAATTATATAATAATATATTACCATATCTTTTAGTATCTTGCATAATATTTAACATTTTATAGGTATTACTAATAAATAAACCTTTAGTTTTAGATTTTTCTTTATTAAATTTAGTCATACATTCTTTTAGAGTTATTTTATTTTTTTTAAAAGCTGGGATAATACTCGTAAAATCAAGATAAGAGGTTAAAGATAAGATAAGATAATCAACTTCCGTTAGTGGAAAAGTTTTAAAGTCTTCATCTTTATGTTCTTTAATATAGTTTATTATATTCATGTTAATCCCCTTATAAGTATATTTATTTAGTCAAAAATAATTTTATTATTAGTTAATTTATATTTAATTTTATAGAATTTTTTTAAAGCGATAAATAAGCGATAGGTATCTTTATTACCGATTAGTTCCATACTGGAGTGCATAGCAAGCATGGGAAGAGCAATATCTAGAGAGTTAATACTTAAGTGTTTTAGGTTTGCTCCAGCTTGAGTGGCACCACCGGCATAATCATTTCGAGAGGTATAGTATGTCCATTTTATTTTGGCGTCTTCACAGACTTTTTTGAAGATAGCTGAGGTAAGACTGTTAGTTGTTCCATTGGTTTCTTTAGTTATTAAAATACCTGAATTTAAAGGAGGAGTGTTGGTGTGGTCGGATACTTCATTATGATTTGGATGTTTCGCGTGAGTATTATCAGCACTAATTATGAGAGAGTTAGCTAAAGTTTCAGTAAGAGGAATCTCTAAATTTTTACATATTCTTTTTAAAATATCAATTAAAAAATTGGAATCAGCACCTTCATAAGTGTTTGAGCCTATTTCTTCACTATTAAAGATTACTAAAAGGTTAATACTATCATTAAAGTTATTTATAAAAGCTTTTAAGGCGGCATAAGTGCAAGTTAGGTTATCTATTCGGGGGGACGCAATAAATTCATCATTAATAATGGTGGGATTTTCGGTATTATAAAGAAATAGATCAAAATCATCTATTTTATGAGAAGTTTTTAATTTTTCTTTTAAGAGTTTGCGGAGATTATAATTTTTATCTAAAGAGATGATGGGCATAAGATCTATCGCAGTGTTTAAGTCTAGATTGGTGTTAGCTTGAGCGTTTTGATGGATAGCAAGGGAGGGGATTATGGCAACATTTTCTTTTAAGTCAATGATTCTTTTTTCGAGAATGTTTTTCTTTTTATAAATAATACGTCCAGCGATACTTAAAGGACGATCCATGAAGCCATAGTTTAAAATACCTCCATAGGGGGCAATATTAAGTTTTAAGTAACCATTTTCATAATATTCGGGATGGGGTTTAATGGTAAATGAAGGAGTATCACTATGGGTACATACTATTTTAAATTGATGGGGGGTTTTAGAAGGAAGATTAAAGGCAATAATAGAAGCATCATTGCGGATAACAAAATATTTATCTTGATCTATTTTCCAATCATTAAGTTCATTTAGTTCAATATAACCTTCTTTTAAAAGTATTTCTTTTATTTCTTTAATACAAGTAAAAGGAGAAGTACCATTTTTTAAAAATTTTAGTAATTCTTTATTAAATTCTTTCATAAGTTTTCACCATTATTAATATGGGAAAGTTTTTAATTTTTATAATATAATTCTTTCAAGTAATTGATCAACACTTAAGTTATTATTTTTACATATTAAGTAAAGATAAGTAGTTCTGATGGTTTCTTTATTGTGTAGGTAAGCCCAAATAGTTGAAATAGTTGTGTTCGCGTCTATAGCTAAAGATTCAATTTTAAGATTATTTTCTTTCATAAATTGTTTTAGATTATCGGCGAGGGTTTGGAAATTAATTCCTTTTTGAGAGTTTATTTTTTGGCGTTTATCTAAGCCTAAAATATAATCAATATTTACATGATAAAAGTTAGCAATTTTATTTAGGGTAGATATGGGTATTTCAACTCTTGATGCTTCATAGTTAGAATATGTAGCTCTGTTTATTTCTAATTGTTTTGATAGTTCATTTTGGGTTAGATGGTTTTCTTCTCGTAAGCTTAATAGTTTTTGAGCTATATTAAATTGTAGTTCTTTTTTCATAGTTATCACCAAGAAAATTTTCTCATTTAGATTTATTAGAGTAAACGAAATAGTAAAAATTGTGCTTAATCACGAAAATATATTGCAATTTTGAAGATAATATTGTATATTATTTATGTAACATAGAGTTTTAGAAATATAATGAAGGATGGTTGAGATGGAAAAGAATAAAAGATTAATGATAATAGTGGGAATGTTATTATTGGTTGGTGGAATAAGTATGGCTTATTTTGTAGGTAAAATGCTTACAAGTGGAGAGGGAGCATCAATAAGTGTAATAACAGCGAATATAAAAAATTCGGAAGTGAAAGTAGAAGGAACGTTAGAGTTTCCAAATTATGAAGGAATGCTTCCCGGTCATAAAGAGCCAAGTATAATAAAAGTAACAGCGATAGGGGAAAATGAACTTATACCATATAATGTAGTATGGAAGGGAAGAAATGGATTAGGAACACCACTTAATTTTACAATATATAAATTAAGTAATGAAATAAGTATTGAAGCTGAATGTGAAGAAGTAAGAGAAAAAGTAAGTGGAGGAATAGCATTAAGTGAAAAATGTACAATAACTAATGAAGATAAGTTAGGAACACCAATAGGAAAGGGAACAATCCCAAGTGGAGAAGAATTAAATGTAACCTTAGCAGAAAGAGAGTTAATAACATCAACAAAAGAACCGGGTACAAGTGTATATTATTATGTATTGTTGGAATATCCAAATGAGAATGATAGTCAAAATGAAGATATGGGACATAACTTTGATGGAGAAGTAACAATAGAAGCCAGTGATGCAAAACCTGATGTAGATATAATAGCAATAAAAGTAGAACAAGATGATGGATCATATAAAGAAGAAGATGAGATACCAAATGATAAAGAATATGTATTAAATGAAGTAGAGAGTACATGTAATAATAATTCAAAAGCAATATGGAGTTATGAAAATAGCGGAGTAACAATAACAAACTTAAAACAAAAAGGAACAGAATGTTATTTATATTTTGATAAAATAAAGACATCAAAAGATGTATTGGCAGAATTAGGAAGAAAAGAAACAACGGGAGCAAATTTTAGTCAAGTTGATACATCAGAATATTTAGATGAAAATGGGAAATCTCAAATGTTTAAAGCAGAAGATGATTTTGGAGATAGTTATTATTTTCGAGGGAAAGTTAAAGATAACTGGGTTCAATTTGGAACAGATAAAGAAGAAAGGAATATGTATTGGCGAATTATTCGTATTAATGGAGATGGGACTATAAGATTATTATATACCGGAAGTGATACTAGTGCTACAAATTTAACTAGTGATGATGGTTATACTTCTCAAGTGGCAAAAACTCAAATAAATAATGGTGCTACAGTATATCAATTTAATAGTGGAGTTGATTATAATAGGTTTGTGGGATATGAATATAATAGCGGACAAGTTCATGGTTATGGAAATGATGCATCAAAAAGTAATGTTTTGAATCAATTAATTATTTGGTTTAAAGATAATCTTATAGAGGAATTAAATGATGATAATAGCAAAATAGATAAAAATGCTGGATTTTGTAATGATAGATCAAATTCAACAAATAGTTCTGCAGTTTGGCCAGATAATGCTAATGATGCAGGAGGAACTTCGCAGATTACAACGTATTATGGTGGATATTTAAGGTTAGTAAATAAAAGAGAGCCAACATTATTGTGCAGTACAAATAATCATAAAAATGAAGATTATTTTACATATACAGGCGCAAGAGGGATAAGACAAAATCAAACTGACATATTAATAACAGGCACAAAAAGTTTAGAATATCCAGTAGGAATGATAACTGCTGATGAAGTAGTTTATGCAGGAGGATTTTTTGGTACTGATAATAAATCATATTATTTATATACTGGATTGCAGTATTGGACCATGA
>CANQDN010000098.1 GCA_947593275.1 uncultured Bacilli bacterium | reverse complement strand
AAACCTCAAGAACAGGAGGTAAAAATCAACAGAAAGATCAGTCTTAGTGGTAGACATCAAGCCCTAACACTCTAAATTCATTATAAATATAATATGTTACTTTGTAAAGAAATTTCGTTCGACAGAAATCGACACTAGATTTATTTAAGATATTTAGGTTCATCGATTCTATCTAGGAGATAATCTGCACTAATGTTGTATTTTTTACAAATTGTATATAAAGTATGAGTAGAAATTAAAAAGTCTCCATTTTCATATTTTCCAATCATTGCTCGAGCTATATTCAATTTTTCGGCTAATTTTCCTTGAGTTAGTTTATTTTCTTTGCGCCAAGTCTTTAATCTCATGCCAATAGTTTTTATATCTAATTCTTTTCTGATATTATTGTATTTTTTGATGTTATTTAGACTAAATACATAATCTAAAGAAACATCAAAATAATTACATAATTCCAATAAATATTTTAGAGGTATTATATTTTCTTGATTTTCGTAATGATTATAAGTAACTCTTGCAATATTTAAAATATTAGCTATATCAGTTTGATATACTTTATTTTCTTCTCTTAATTCTTTTAACTTATTTCCATAATTCATAAGATAATCACCTAGATTAATTTTCTCATGAAACAATTATTGTTTGAATATTATGTTCAGTATATGAGAATTTTTCTTGACTTTTGACGTATACTGGATTATAATTTTAGTATAAGTTAGAAATTTCTAATATAGTTGATAATAGAAAGAGGGAAGATAATAATTGAAATATGAGAGAATAAATAAAATAAATACTAAAATTATAGTTATTAGTTTAACATTAATAATAATTATTGGAAGTGTATTAATACTAAATATCACAAAAGCTAAGTATAAGACTACGGTTAGTGTACCGATAGTTAGTGGTACTATTAAATATACTGGAGGAAATGCCGATTTAAATGTTATGGCAGTATATCAACAGAAAGATGATAGTACTTGTGTAGAGGATAATTGTTATGATATTAAAAATGATATTCCTAAAAGTGGTTATAAATTAAATACAGATAAAAGTTATTGTACAGAACCTGGAAGTGAAGATCATGTAAATAATATGTTAGAATTTGAGTCAGGTAAATTAATAGTTGATATATATAAAAAAGGAACTAAATGCTATTTATACTTTGATACTACCGGAAGTGGCAAAACATTAAAAAAACTAGGATTAGAATCAAATGGAAAAGTAACAGATTTTAATAAAACATCATGTTCTAATGGTTGTGGAACATCAGAAAATGGAGTATATGAATCAGAAGATGACTTTGGTTTAAGCTATTACTTTAGAGGTACAGTAGATAATAATTGGCTACAATTTGGAAATATGGGTGGAACACTTGGAAGTGGTAATAAAATTTTTTGGCGAATAATTAGAATAAACGGCGATGGTTCTATAAGATTGATATATGCTGGAAACGGATCTTCAGGAACAAGTCTTTCTGAATCAGATGGCAGAATAGGAGCAACAAAATATATTTATAATACATATAACAATAATAGATTTGTAGGTTACCAATATGGTAATGAAGGAGAGAAGCGAGGACATTCTCAAAATAGTAATGCATATAATCAATTAACATCATGGTTTAAAAATAATTTAGTAGATGAGTGGAATATTGAAAAAAGTTTTATTGATAAAAATGTTGGTTTTTGTGTTGATAGATCAAGTTCAACAGATATAAATGCAGAATGGAAAGAAAATATGGAAGAAAGTGGTGGGATAGGAACAACACCGACATGGTATGGAGCAGATTTAAGATTGACATATAGTAGTGTACATAATCCAACATTAAAATGTGGTACAATTGGCCATAAAAATGAAGATTACTTTACATACAATAATTCTGTTGGAGTAGAATCAATTAATCAGGAAAAAATACTTGGAACACAAAGTTTAGAATATCCAATTGGTCTTATTACTGCAGATGAAATAGCCTTTGCAGGAGGATTACGAAACAAAAATAATACTGGTTATTGGTTAAATGTAGCAAACTCAATAAATACAATTTGGACAATGACTCCTGCTGACTTTAATACATCGGCTTCTTACGTATATATTTTGACTTTAAGTAATGGTGAACTTAGTTCTAGCAACACTCAACAAGAGTATGGTTTGCGTCCAGTAATAAACCTTAAAGCTGATACTCAGTTGACGTTTCTTAATACAGATGGTATAGATAAAGGAACATTAACAAATCCTTATATAATTAAAAATTCTTAAAATCTTGCCAATGCTGCTTTCTAACTTATTCATTGGCAAGAATATAAAACTTCATTGTGAGAGAATCTTTTTCTCTCTTTTTGATTATAAAAAAATAGCTATAACATTCGCTATAACTAAATTTACTTGCAATTTATGTAAAATCTGTTATAATTGAATTGTAGAGTGTTTGTTCATAACATCTACTTATTTGATTTATAGATATTAATAGTCTCTTTGTTGTTATTCACAACAACGATAACTATTGATGTCTTTTTTTGCTTTGAAGAGCTTACTTATTTTAGTTAAAATTGCTTCTAACCAAACCAAATTACATCAACTCCTTTCTATCAACCTTAACCCCTAGAATAGGAGTAAAAATCAACAGAAATTTATTAAATATATTTGGTAGACAACAATTCCTAACACTCTAAGTTAATTATAAATATAATATGTTACTTTGTAAAGAAATTTCGTTCGACAGAATTCGACACTGGCTTATTTAAGATATTTAGGTTCGTCGATTCTTCCCAATAAATAATCTGCGCTTACATTATATTTCTTACATAAATCGTAAAGAAAAGGAGTGGCAATAGATCTTCTTCCTTGTTCAGCACCGGCAATAACGCTAGTTGATACATTTAAAATATCAGCAAGTTCTGATTGAGTTAAATTTTTATCAAGTCTAACTTCTTTTATTCTAACTTTAAGTTTATCTTTAATTAATCCTTTTTTATCTAAAGAATAATGCTTAATATTCGTAAAATTAAATATATAATCTAAAGAGACATTAAAATAATCACATATTTTAATTAGATGTTTAAGAGGAATAATTACATATTCATTTTCATATCTACCAACCATACTTCTACTTATATTTAAAAGTTTTGCTAAATCTTTTTGCATTACATCTTGTTCTTCTCTTAAATTTTTTAATTTTTCACCATAAAACATCTAAATCACCATGAATATTTTCTCATAAAAATCTTTTTAAAAGTTAAAAGGGACTAAATTGCGCAGTTTATATTGACAATTTACAGTTGAAATATTATAATTTTAGTATAAGTTAGAAATTTCTAATATAGTTGATAATAGAAAGAGGGAAGATAATAATTGAAATATGAGAAAATAAATAAAATAAATACTAAAATTATAATTATTAGTTTAGCATTAATAATAATTATTGGAAGTGTATTAATACTAAATATCACAAAAGCTAAATACAAAACTACTGTTAGTGTACCTATTGTTAGTGGAACTGTTAAGTATAGTGGAGGATATGATTTTAAGATTATGGCTTTATATCAACACAAAGATGATAAAAATTGCAATGGTGATGAATGCTATGAACCTATAGATGAAATGCCTGAAAATGGATATACAATAAATACAGATAAAAGTTATTGCACTATAGATGGAGAAACACAAGAACATGATAAATTAGCAACTATTGATGGAAAACATACAATAAGTAAATTGAATAAAAATGAGAAGTGTTATTTATATTTTGATAAAGAGGAATCTAAGCCTAAAACCTCAAGTGAAGTATTGGCAAGTTTGGGCAAATCAATAAGTGCTAGCTGTCCTTCAACGTTTAATAATGGCGAAAAATCAAATAGCTTAATATGTAAAGTGGCTGATGATTTTGGAGATAGTTATTATTTTCGCGGTCATTTAAATGATAATTGGGTAAAATTCGGAAAAAATTCTGCTAATCAAGATATTTATTGGCGAATTGTTCGAATTAATGGTGATGGTACAATTAGACTTATTTATTCAGGTGAAGGAAGTCCCGCAACATCTGATAATGGATATACTGGAAATAACAATAATATAATAAATAATGATACTTATCAATATAATATATCTAAAGAAGACAATAAATTTGTTGGGTATGAATATGCTGATAATAAAATGCATGGTAAAGGGACTCCAAGTAATGCTTTGAAAGAATTAAATATATGGTTTAGTTCCAATTTAAATGATGAGTGGGCAAATGGAAATGGTCAAATTGATCCAAATGCTGGATTTTGTAATGATCGGAGTGGATCTAATAACGATGGAACAAGTTGGAGTGATACTATGCCAGATAGTGGGGGAACTGGAACAACTAATACTTTTTATGGAGCAACTTTGAGATTAGATGGAAATAAAAATGCTCCGACTTTAAAGTGCAGTACAAATATTCATAAAGATGAAGATTACTTTACAGCAAAAATAGCAACAGGAATAAAGCAAAATGGAACAGATGCTGTTATAAAAGGAACCCAAAGTTTAGACTATCCGATAGGACTTATCA
>CANQDN010000097.1 GCA_947593275.1 uncultured Bacilli bacterium | reverse complement strand
ATTCTTTAAATAAAGATAGGTAGTTGCAAAACCATGGGCTTCACTATTAAAGAAGTTACCCCAACGCCCTATTGCTTGGCCTAATATTACTGCCGGGACTAAGATATCTAATATTTTAACAAAGTTTAGTTTTTTCTTTTGACAATAAAGATAGATAGTTATAGCTCCAGCGATTAAGCCTCCATGAATGGCTAAACCACCATTCCATATAGCAAATATTTCACTAATATTATATTTATAATAAGAAATATTAAATAATACATAATAGATACGCGCACCAATTATACCAAATATTATAGCGTAAAAACACATATCAAAGATTAAATTAGAATTAAGATTAAATTTTTTGGCTTCTTTAAAGATTAAAAATATACCTATTAAAATACCTAAGAGAATTAAAAAAGAATACCATTTTATTGTAATACCAAATATAGTTATTAAGTTAGGGTTCATAATATTATCCTTTCTTTTTACTTTATTTATATGTTTATTATACTATTTTAAATTAATTTTGTAAAACAAAAAAGAAAGATTACTCCTTCTTTTTTAGATATTACTTTTCAATATCGTTAATACATATAATATTAGATTGATATTAAAAAAGAAATATGTACTAAGTAATACCTGTGTACATATTTATAGAATATTCAATATAAAAAGAATTATTTACCCAATATTCACCAATTTAAGACAATAATACTTTTATTATGGGGATTTTTTAGTTATAATAGTTATAGGTGATAGTATGAAAAGTTTAAGTAAATTATATAAAAAATATGAAGAAATTATTAATTATTTAATTGTTGGGGGGTTAACGACTGTTGTTAGTGTTGTAGTAAAATTTGGGTTACTTTTTACTATTTTAGATCGTAATAAGGCATTAGAATTACAAATTGCAGTGGTAATATCATGGATATGTGCGGTAGCTTTTGCGTATGTAACTAATAGAATTTTTGTTTTTCATTCTAAAAGTAAGAATTATGTAAAAGAGATTATTTCTTTTGTTGGGGGAAGAGTTTTAACTTTATTTTTAGATATGTTTATAATGTGGTTCTTTATTAATTTATTAAATCTTAATACAGATTTATGGGTAATAATTGTTACTTTAATTAGTCAAGTGGCCGTTACAATTGCTAATTATGTGGTAAGTAAAATATTTGTTTTTAAAAAAAAGACGCAATAGATTAGTTTTGCTTCTTCATTTCAAAGATAATATCTCTTAGTTCCATAGCGCGTTCAAAATCAAGGTTTTTAGCAGCTTCTTTCATTTCTTCTTCGAGACTAGTTAAGATGTTTTCTTTTTCTTTTTTACTCATGTGAGTTTTTTCGGCTTTAGTTTCGACTACATTAGAGATAACTTCTTTAATTTCTTTATCGATAGTTTTAGGGGTTATATGATGTTCTTCATTATATTTTTCTTGAATTTTTCTTCTTCTAGCTGTTTCTTTAATCGCTTTATCCATTGCTTCACTTACAGTATCGGCATACATTATAACATGACCATTAGAATTTCTTGCACATCTACCGATTGTTTGGATTAGACTGCGATCACTTCTTAAAAAGCCTTGTTTATCAGCATCTAAAATACATATTAAACTAACTTCGGGGATATCAAGACCTTCTCTTAAAAGATTGATACCAACAATACAGTCATAAGTTCCAAGACGAAGTTCACGAATTATTTTTAATCTTTCTAAAGTTTTTATTTCACTATGAAGATACGCTACTTTAATACCCATTTCTTTTAGATAATTAGTTAATTCTTCAGACATCCGAATTGTTAAAGTAGTTATTAGGACTCTTTCATTTAGAAGAATACGTTTTTTAATTTCATTTATAATATCATCTATTTGACCTTTAGTTGGTTTTATTTCAATGGTAGGATCTAACAAGCCAGTTGGACGAATTATTTGTTCAACATATTTTCCTTTGGTGTGCTCTAGCTCATAGTCTCCGGGAGTTGCAGAAACATAGATAGCTTGATTAATTTTTGATTCAAATTCTTGGAAGTTTAAGGGACGATTATCTAAGGCGCTAGGTAAACGAAAACCATAGTCTACTAAAACGGTTTTACGCATTCTATCACCATTATACATGCCTCGAACTTGAGGAATAGTTACATGGGATTCATCAACAACTAAAAGAAAATCTTTGGGGAAAAAGTCGATTAAACAGGTAGGAGTTTCACCTGGACCACGTAAAGCAAGATGGCGAGAATAGTTTTCTACTCCACTACAAAAGCCGGTTTCTTTTAACATTTCTAAATCATAATTGGTTCTTTCTCTTAAGCGTTCTTCTTCTAAAAGTTTACCAGCACTTTTTAATTCCGCTAGACGATCTTTTAATTCGATTTCAATACGATGGCAGGCTTCTTTTAGTTTTTCGGGAGAAGTTACAAAGTGAGAAGCTGGGGAGATGGTTATAGTTTTTTTATCGGCGATGATGGCTCCAGTTAGAGGATCAAAGGTAGAAATACGATCAACAGTGTTGCCAAATAGTTCAATACGAATACCATGATCATGTTCATTGGCGGGGATAACATCGATTATATCACCACGACTTCTAAAAGTACCACGATGAAAGTCTAGGTCATTACGCTCATAAGTCATGTCTACTAATCTATTTATGATGTCATTTCTTTTAATTTCTTGGTTAACATTTAAGATTAACATAGATTTTTCGTATTCTTCTTTTTCACCAATACCATAGATACAGGAAACACTAGAGACAACAATAACATCTTTATAATTAATTAAGTTACTAGTGGCTCCATGGCGAAGTTCGTCGATTTCATCATTAATTGATGCATCTTTTTCAATGTAAGTATCACTTTGAGGGACGTAAGCTTCAGGTTGATAGTAATCATAATAACTAACAAAGTATTCTACATGATTGTTGGGAAATAGTTCTTTAAATTCGGCATAAAGTTGACCGGCAAGAGTTTTATTATGAGCTAAAACTAAAGTTGGTTTATTCACTTCCTTTATGACGTTTGCAATTGTAAATGTTTTACCAGTTCCCGTTGCGCCCAGTAAAACTTGTTCTTTTTTGCCTTCTTTAATACCTTCCACTAACTCTTTTATTGCTTCAGGTTGGTCGCCACTTGGTTTATATTTAGATACTAAATCAAACATAATAACACACCCTTAATTTCTTAAATATTTTAACACTTTAAGTATTATAAAACAAGAACTTTCATTTAGTTCTTATTATTAGTATTTATTAGAATAATATTTTTATAAGTTAAATATAGGTAATTATTTTTGTTTTGGGGTGGGAATAGTTTTTAAAATTGGGGCTAGCATATATTATTAAATAGTGATATAATAAGCATACAAGTGGAGGTGGAGTTCATGAAAGTTATAAAGAAAAACTTGCCTGAAGGTGTAAAAAAACAATTTGGCCTAGTTAAAGGTGTTAAAGTAAAGTTCGTTAATAAGAATTTAGATAAAAAGAAAAAAGCTAATAAATAACTACTCGATTTAATTTGGGTAGTTTTTTTATATTAGATTAGTTTTAAATAGAAATAAGAGGTAAAAAATTATTTAATTTAATAGTTTATTATGATAAAATTAATATAGTGATTATATTTAGATTATAAATAAAATAATATTAAGTTCCTATTGCAATATATAAATACTTTTTTCAGGGAAAATATAGATATTAAATTAAAAACATAGACTTTAATAATAGCAATTATTTTGATTTAATCCACAAAAGAATTTCTCCACAAATTCCAAATAAGAAAAATATTGCAAAAATTAAATAAGCTGTTTTTTCATCTACATTATTGACATACATTATTGTTTCCAAAACACACAATAATAAACATATTATTATTCCTAACATAAGTGTTGCTAGTTGGACTTTTTTTTGTTTCTTTTTAGAATAATCAATAGTTTTAAGTAGTATTTCTTCACTTTTTATTGCAACATTATCTTTATTAATACGCTCACCATTTAAAATTTCTGTTATTGATACTTCAAATATTTTACTTAATGGTTTTAATAAAGAAATATCCATAAGTCCTAATCCTCGTTCCCATTTACTTACAGCATTTTTAGTTATTCCTAATTTTTCAGCAAGTTTTTCTTGAGTTAAATTTTTCTCTTTGCGAAGTGTCGCAATAAATTTTCCAATTTTTTCTTGATCCATAATTTTTTCTCCTTTCAAGAAAAAGTATATATTAGTTTTCAAAAATATTCCACATACTAAAAGTTCACTTGACAAAAAAATAAATGAATTATATATTTAATCTAACTTTTAAAAGTCTAAATTATTTAAAATAGAATGATTACCAAAAAGGTTATATACATTTAACAATTCATTTGTATTGATAAATTAATTATACCGCAAATATTATTTAATTTACAACATTTTAACAAATTTTATTAGGAAAATACTAATTTAATGATTATGGAGATGTGAAATAATAGAAAGTATTGAAAATTCAAGAATAAAATGTTTAAATTACAATCTTAATGAAAAATAGGTATTATAAAAAGCAAATTTTGAAATAAAAAAGCTTAAGCCAATTCCAGGCTGATAACGGGAATTAAAAAAAATCAGTCTTGTTAAACTGATCTAATTTTTAAATTTGGAGCGAGTGTCGTAGTTATCTACAACTCTTTTCCAATAACGAAAGAGTACATATAATCTTCCGTTGTTAGTAA
>CANQDN010000096.1 GCA_947593275.1 uncultured Bacilli bacterium | reverse complement strand
ATAATTACAAATATTTTTAGAAAACATAAAAAAGAAGTGATGAAAATTAATTCATCACCCCTCAATGTTTAAGAACCCTTATTTAATTATAACACAATAAAAGTAGATCACATTCTCTTTTTGTGTCTACTTTTACTTTATCACTTCAACCTTTTTATTAAGTATTTCTTTTTAATCTCATTAATTTAATATATATTTCTTAACTGCAACTACTAGAATACCCATACCTATAATTCCTAAACCAGCGATTTTAAGAATATTATCAGCAGTTTTTGGTGGGTTTGTTATTTCTTCGTTTGTTAATACTCCTTTTAAGTACATTCCATTAGTTATAGTTGTTTTTAAATCTATTTCTTTTCCATCTTTATCTGTAAATCCTGTAAGACTTTTGTGTTCTTTTTTAAGCTCGTTAAGTAACTCTTCAACTGTTGTTCCTTCTTTTACTTTATATTCTTTATCGATTTTATCAGCAATTTCTAATGTTATTGTAATATCTTTTTTAGCAAATACTACAGTTATTGTTACATCTTCATCAGGCATTTCAAATTCATCATCTTCTAATTCTACTAATGAGCCATCTTTTTTAGTTATTTTGATACTTTCAAGTTGATAACCATCATGAGGTTCTGCTTCAATTTTTACTATTTCACCTGCGACAGCATTTTCATTTACATCTACAGTACCATTTTCAAAAGGTTCTACTTTAATATTATGTAATTTTCCAACTTGACCACTTTTAGATTGGCCATAACCTGAATTAGCATTTAAAAACATAGTTGGTACATCTTTATCAAAATCTCCACCAGTTACTTCAAAATCACCAGCATTATTATTAATTGATACTATTGGAGTTGTAGTAGTATGGAAATCTCCACCACTTATCGCTACTTTTGAAACACCAGTATATCCACTTGCTTTATTATCAACTATAACAGCACTTCCTAAAGGAAGTTGTACACATTCATTTCCTTCTTTAGCATCTCCAAAACATGATTTTCCATCTTTATCACCAGTAGCATTAATTGTTCCACCACTTATATTTACATTTCCTTGGCGAGCAACTATTCCAACTAAACCTGTAAGTATTCCGCCTTTAACGTTTAAAGTTATTGTTTGAGGATGATATATCGCAGCACTATTTGTACTTTTTAATTCTCCACCTTCAATATTAATAGTTGAATTAACAGTTAGAGAACCATTTCCAGAAACTGCGAATGACTTAGCAGTAATTTTTCCACCTAAAATATCCAATTTGGGATTATTTCCTATAACAGCAACTCCAATTCCCTCAGATGTAATATCTGTTCCTGCTTTTATTTCTAAGCTATTTGAACCAGTTCCATCAAATCCTAAATATACAGCAGCATAATTACCAGTTGAACCATTAGTTGTCTTACTAATTTTAACATTTTCTAATACTGCCTTACCTTTTTGTATAACTATCGCAGCAGCATCATCTTTTTGACTTTCAATTTTTCCAGTTCCTTTACTATCTTTAATTGTTACTATACTTCCATCAGAAATCCAAAATGTAGAATTACTACCTGTAGAAACTAATTTAAAACCATTTAAATCAAAAGTAAATGTATTGGCAGTATTACCATTATTATTATTACGAGTGACATAAGAATCACCTAATTCTGCATCTTTTAATAACTTTACAATTCCACCATCTTGGGCAGCATTTAAAGCTTCAGATATTCCTGTACAATATTTTGTTTCACTACCATTAGTATAACTAGTTTTTGGATCATTAGTATTCTGGTCACTACAATCTGCAAAAACACTAGGCATAAACATTACGCTTGCCATTAACGTTAGTATCACCATTTTAAAGTTTTTCATCTAAACCACTTCTCCTTACTTTTATTAATCTAATTATAACCTTTACATTTTAATATGTCAATAATGAGTTAACTAAAGTGAAAAATAAGTGTAAAATTATTTACATTTTTACCATTAAAAAAGACAACTTGCATTGTCTAATTTCTTTTATTATTACTAATAATTTCCATATCTATAGTTAATTGTTTTATTCTTTCAATAATTCTTCGGGCCTTTACTTTATCCAGTGAATTTTTAGCCAAAGCTAGATGTTCCTCTAATTCTAAAATTGTCAAATTAGAAGTAAAAAACGTTGGTAAATGCTTATTCATTCTATTCTGTAAAATAGTCCCTAAAACTTCATCTCTTCCCCATTCACTAACTTGTTCCGCACCAATATCATCTAACAACAATATATCTACATTACTATAATACTCTACATTATCTCCATATGTATCCCAATCATCTCTTAAAGTTTTTAAAACTAAAGGATAATATATTGCCTCAAAATTTACTCCCTTATTCCTTTTAAGTTCATTTAATAAAGCATAAATAAGGTAAGTTTTTCCACTCCCAAAAGATCCATGCAAATATAAACCTTTCATATTACTTCCTATATCATAACTATCATAAAACTCTTTTAACCATTTAATAACTTGAACTCTATTTTTATCCCGAACATCAATATTTTTAAAAGATGCTTCTAAAAGTTCCGTCGCTTCCGTTTTCTTTTCTCTTAATGCTTTATCTTGCTTTATTTTATATTTACAAGGTATATACCCAAAATCTAAAATATCTCCTACTTTTTTAGGATATAAATAATGTCCTAAAACTTTATTCTGGCAATCATAAAGTCCTTTACAATTCTGACAATTTCTTGATTCTAAAACACAATCATTTAAACTAGAATTATTAACAATCCCTAAACTTTTATCAATCTTTAATTTAGTAACTAAATCTTTAAAATCCCCATCTTTTAAATTATCTTGATAATCTTTTTCTAACTGGGTTTGATAACTATTTTTAGACTTCAACTTTTCCATATATACCTCCTAATAATTCTTTAAAAGCTCTTCTAATTCCTTAGCTTCTTCCTCACTTACTTCTTCACTAGTTAACTTTTTATCAAACCACACTGGTACTTTACTTTCTACTCTTTTTACCTTTTCATCTTTCTTTACTTTTTGATACTTCTTATGCTCTTTTTCAGCAAATTCCATTGCTTCCTTCGCTGTCTTTAAACCCGCTCTTTTCCATTGCCCTGCGATAGTCTCAACATATTTTAAACTTAACTTATTATTATCTTTCTTTAAAATATAATCAATGAGAACATTAACTACCGCTGGTTGTAACTCTAAATCTATCACTAAATATTCTAATAATTTTAAATCTCTCGGTGTTGGTGTTGATCCTTTATATTTACTCTTTAAAAAATCATAAGGTGTAGTATTTTCAAAAACTTGAATAATTCTCCCCCTCTTAGACATATCTCCGATTGGTGTTTTTAAATATTCAGGTTGAGCTCTAAAAATAAGGGTTGGCAATGTTCCATTATTAAACTGATAATACTTTCGAGCATTTTTTCTTAACTCTTCTTTATCTATCATTCCATTTTCATTCATACTAGCTCGAATAAGTTCTGTTACTTTAAGAGTATCTAAATTATAAATAAACGCTAAATTAACAATCAATTCTCGCGTCTTTTTATTAATCGCTCTTTCATTTAATAACCCTTTAGGAATACTACTTATTATAAGATCAAAATCAATATCAGATTTAATATTCAAAGCCAAAGTCTCTCTTTCTCTTGCCTCTACTAAAGGAACATTTGTAGCTTCAAAAGTTTCATTTAATGTTTTAGTTATTTCTTGATATTCTTTTAAATCAATATTAACTTTCTTATACATCTTTTTAAGATCATTATACTCTATTTCACCAACATTATTATAAAGAACAATATTTAAAATCGGATTATTAAAAAACTCTTGAGCAGATAGCGGAGAATAAAGCTCATAAACATAAGAATTAATATCTCCCTCTTTATAATAAGTCTTCATAAGTCCCACAGCTTCTAAAGCCTCTCTAGCATTCTTAATTGTGTTTAAATCACTCTTTAAAACACTCATTAAATGATGATGATTAAAATCTTTACTCATTAACTCTAATCTATCTAAATCACTCCATAAACTAAGATAAAGACTAACAGCCCCAAAACCAATTATTGGTTCATATAAATTTATTAAGTTCTTTTTATCAATTTCTGTTAAGATAGTTTTATTTATAACAACGTATTTATCAGCAGGTAATAATGTAATTAATTTCATAAATAATACCTCCTAACTAATTAACTATATTATAAAATAAAATTCTTTTATTCTCAAGATACATAGATTAATTAACTAGGAAATATTTTTATAATCCTAAAAAAAGAAAAACCCTTTAAGAGTTTTTCATATATTTACCTTCAGAATCATTTATTACTCGCACCATCTGTAAGCGAACATTTACTATCGGAATCATTTATTACTCGCACCATCCGTAAGCGAAACATATACTACATAAATAATTTATGTATTTATACATATACTACATTTTTTTAACTTTGTCAAATTTTATATTTTTTTAAAACATTATTTCCTTTTCAATATAATCTTTTAATTCTTCAATTTTTAATGTTACTTGTTCCATTGTATCTCTATTTCTTAAAGTTACAGTTCCATTATTAATTGTTTCATCATCAACAGTTAAAGCAAAAGGTGTCCCAATCGCATCACTTCTTCTGTATCTTTTTCCAATCGAACCACTTGTATCTATACTACACATAAAATATTTTGATAAGTTACTGTATATATCCATCGCCGCATCCGTATGAACTTTCTTAATTAATGGCAAAATTGTTACCTTTATTGGCGCAAAAGCAGG
>CANQDN010000095.1 GCA_947593275.1 uncultured Bacilli bacterium | reverse complement strand
TTACTGGACAATGTCTCCGTCTAGTGCTACGAGCGCTGACGTGTTCCGCGTGTATTCGACTGGCCACCTCACTAACTCCCATGTGAACGACACGCTTGGTTTGCGCCCAGTAATTAACCTCAAATCTACAACAACATTTAAGACTGATTCTGGTAGTGAGTATGATCCTGGAACTGTTAATAATCCATATGTAGTACAATAACTTATATACTTGCCCGTATTGCTTATTTCCTTTATTTATGGGCAAGAGGTCTATTTTCCTTTACGGACCTATAAAAGAATGAATATTTCCTAGTTCATTCTTTTTTTGACGTTTATTTGACAAGAGTGGGGGAGATATGCTATAATATAAAGCATCAAAAAAGGGAAGATAATGTATAGTTAGTGTACAATCGGAATGAAATAATTTGAATAAAATAAATATATAATATATAATTATGTTAAGAGGTGGTTGGTTATGAAAACATATAAGTTAAAAAGAGAGATAGTTATAAGTTTAAGTCTTATTCTTTTACTTGGAGGTTTAGTTTATTATTTTAAGAATTTTGAAGATATATATGCGATGGAAAGTAGAGATATGACGGCTAGTTATGATACTTCTTCACATGTTTATTTATCGGATATTCAATATGAAGATGAATCTTATGTTAAACCGGGGAATTATTTTAGATTAGATAAAAATAGTCAAAGTGGATTAATTACTTTAAAAGTAAATGGAAAGTCTACTCCTTTTATTAAAGGTATTTCAGCTTGGGCTACTTCTGAGATTATTTATGATTTAAGTAAATATCCGGGTTATGATTATTTTACAGCTTATTTAGGGGTAGATTTATCGCAAACTAATGATTATTTTAATGGGGGAGTAACATTCTATATTTATACATCTAATGATGGTGTAGAGTGGACTGAAGCATTTAAGACTAATTCAATGCGAAATCAAACTGCTCTTGATACTCCTGAAGCAGTATATGCTGAAGTTGATATTAGGGGTGCTAAATACTTAAAATTATATGCTTATGAAAATGGTAATAGTTGGTATAGTCATTGGTATGATGATGCAGTATATGCTGATGCGATGCTTGTTACTAGTGAATATAAAGATAATAATAAAACATTTGAGGTAGATAATTTAGTTAAAGAATTAAGTTATTATGATAATATAATTAAAGAGAAATATACTAAATGTGTTACAGATAATAGTTGTAGTGAAGAAGAGTTAAAAAGCTATAATTTAACCCTTTTACAAAGAGATTTTGTATCTAAAGTAGGATATGATATATTACAAAGTTTATTACACTATAGTAGCGAATATCATACTATTTTAGACTGGTTAATGAATGATGCAGATACTTTAGAGTTATTCTTGCTTGGTGGAAGTCCTGATGGTAATTATGTATCTTCTTTAAAGTTATTAAATGAGTTATATAAGAAATATCAAAATGATTTTAATATAAAAGATCTTACTAAGACGAATAAAGATAAAACAGTAGGTGAGCTATATAAAGAGATTGCAATTACTTTATCATTAACCCACTCTGCAAATGTTGGTTTATGGGTTACGGGTGCACCGGAAGATTCACTTGATCCAAATGGTTCATACGCGATAGATCGTTATGCGATATATAAAGAGTTATATACTAATAATAAGTTAGATAATAATATATTTGAAAATTTATCAGTTGAAGAAATGCGTTTTGTAATGAATAATATTATTGATGATGAAGAGATAATGTGGTTAAATGAATTTGTTAGAGATAATGACAGTACTGATCCATATAAATATATTACTTATACCTTTGATTATGATTATTCAAAAGAACAATATTATGATCAAAATAGAGAAAGTGAATGGAATAATAAAACACGTAATAATTTAAAAAGACCATATACTTTTAATGCTAAATATACAGATGCGAATGGAAAGAGTTATAGTATAACTTATGGGTATAAAGCTAAATTATGGATAGTATTTGAGGAAGGTTCTGTTTGTGGTGGTTTATCAAAGACTGGTTCGAATATTTGGGGAACTAAAGGAGTACCATCAAGTGTTATTTCCCAACCAGGACATGCAGCATATATTTATATGGCTTTAAAAGACAATCAAAAAGTTTGGAATTTAGGTAATAACGTTTCTGGTTGGGGACAATCAGGTAAGACTGAAAAATTAAGTGTTAGAATGCCAAATGGTTGGGGTTCAGGATCATATGCTGGAGGATGGCCCGCTAGTTATGTATTACTTGCGCAAACTGCTTTAAGTGAATATGATAAGTATGTAGAAGCTGAAAAAGTATTAATGCTTGCCGATGTTTATAAAGATGATTATGATAAGTTAAATAGTATTTATGAGAAAGCTGTAGATATAGAGAAAATTAATTTTGATGCTTGGTATGGATTAGTTAATTTATATTTGAATAATGGGGCTTCTGAAGATAAGTTATTAGAGCTTGCTAAAAGAATTGTGGATAATTTAGTATATTATCCACTACCAATGCATGATTTATTAAGATTAATTGATACAGGAATAACATCAGAAGCAAATGAAGCTCAAATTATAAATCTTATTGGAGAAGCTTTAAATAAAAGTAAAAATGTTACAGAAAGTGAATATATTCAAGCTAGTGCGACAAATGCGGTTGCTAATTATCTTTTAAGTAATCATAAACCGATTGCAACTTTCTCATTTGATGGTGATGATGCCAATAAAATAGTTCTTGAGGAACGTTTTAAAGATACTGATGTAAAATGGGAATATAACCTTGTTAGTGCACTTCCTAATGATAATAACTGGAAAAATGCTGAAGGAATAAGTCATGAGTTAACTGAGGAAGAATTAGCTCAAATTCATGAAGAAACAGATATTCATCTTAAAATAAGTGGATCTGAAACTATTTATGATATTAATATTGAAAAGTCTGATGTACCTCTTAGAGTGGAAAATAACGATAATGAAAATATAATTACAGGTACAGATGAAACTATGGAATGGAAAACAGGAAATAGTGGTTGGACTTCATTTAAAGATAGTGAACCTAATTTAGAGGGTAATGTAACTATTAACATAAGAGTGGGTTATACTGCGAATAAAATTGCAAGTGAACCAGTTACATTAGAATTTACAGATGCCGATAGTAATGTTAAAAGATCATATATTAAAGCTAGTAAATTATCAGTAGTAGATGCATCAAGTGAAGAGTTAAGTCGAAGTAAAGACGCGAAAGAAAATATCTTAGATGGTAATAAAAATACCATGTGGCATACTTTATGGGATGGGTCTGATACACAAAAATATATTACTTTAAAACTAGAAGAACCAAGTTATGTATCCGCTTTAGAGTATGTTCCGAGAGCTAATAGTACGAATGGTATTGTTAAAGTTGCTAAAATTGAAGTAAGTGAAGATGGAAGTACTTGGGATCAAGTAGAAACAACAGAAGATCTTAATTGGAATGCTGATAATACTACTAAAACTGCAAACTTTAAAGAATCAACTAAAGCACAATATGTTAAATTAACAGGGGTTGAAACAGTTGGTAGTTATATGTCTGCATCAATGATTAATTTATTTGAAGATACAACAAAGAAGACTCCTCCTACTGCTGAGATTGAATACAGTACTAAAGAATTAACTAATAAAGATGTTACTGTAAAACTTGTTAATAGTAATAGACATTTAACTATAACTAATAATAAGGGTAGTGATACTTATACATTTACTAAAAATGGAAGCTTTACTTTTGAATTTAAAGATGATTATGGAAATACGGGTAAAGTGACCGCAAATGTAGATTGGATCGATAAAGTATCTCCAGTCGCAGTTGTTAGATATACACCAAGTAGTGCTACTAATTCTTCAGTTACAGCGTTTATTTATTGTAAAGATGAAGATATTTATATTACTAATAATGATGGTAAAAATAGTTATAAATTTGAAGAGAATGGAAGCTTTACTTTTGAATATAAAGATAAGGCAGGAAATACAAATAAAACTACGGCAAAAGTTACTTGGATAGAAAAAGATATTCAAGATAATAAAGAAGAAAATAAAGATCAAGAAAGTGAAAATAAGGATAATAATGTAGTAGTTACACCACCAATTAGTAATAATACAGGAAATAATAGTGGAAGTAATCCTTCTAATAATTTACAAAATAATGATAAAAATACTTCTTCTAATGTAGGTAATATTGATTCTAGTAATGTAGAAAATAGTGAGATTAAAGATAATAAAGATGAGTCTACTAATATAGAATCTAATGATGAAGAAGAAAATACAGATGATATAGAGATAGGAACTATTAGTAATAAAAAAGATATTTTAAGAGAGAAATTTCAGGATGGTAAAATATTTAAAGTTACGATGGCTTCTATACTTGTTATAACAGGAATTGCTACGATTAATTTTGTTATTAAGAAAAGATAATTTGAAGTGTTAACTTAGGTTAGCGCTTTTTGTTTACTTTATTTTGACATATTTTAAAATTTATTAAATATAGTGTTGCTATTTTGTAAAAAATTGGGTATAATACTAATTAGATAAAAAGTAAAAGGAGGAATATTATTTATGAAAGAAGCGACTGGTGAGTTAAATATGACAGTTGTTACAGTAGTAGCAATTGCTGCGGTAGCGGCATTCTTCTATGCATTTGTTTGGCCAGGTATTAGAAATAGTATCCAAGCAAATACATATTGTTCAATGGCTTATTGTGAAGCAGAGAATTGTAAGATGAATGGTAACACTAATGTATGTACTGGATG
>CANQDN010000094.1 GCA_947593275.1 uncultured Bacilli bacterium | reverse complement strand
GAAGAGGGAATGACATCTTCTTCAACTTTTAATAGTCAATATACAACTTTTTCACTTAGTAATGGGACTTTTTATTCTCCTAAGAATTATGGGTCCGTATATGCGAATAAAGCAATTACAATGGCGGAAGCAATTGCAGTATCGGATAATGTTTATGCAGTTAAAACCAATATGTTTTTGGGGCCAGAGAAGTTAGTAGAAATAGCTGGTAGAGTGGGTGTTAAAGCGAAACTTCAGGCGGTACCTTCGCTTGCTCTTGGGACAGGAGAAATAGCGGTTATAGATTTAGCTAGAGGATATAATACACTTGCAACTGGGGGATTTAAGATGGATATTGGATTAATTAAAAGAATTGAAGATAAAGATGGGCATGTATTATATGAGAAAGATGATAAAAAAGAATTAGTGTTAAATCCTAATTATACATATATATTAAATGAAATGCTTACTAATTCAACTAATAGTCAATTTATTGATTATGCTAGGCCTACAGCGCTTGTTATTGCTTCTAAATTGTCTCGGAAATATGCGATTAAGACAGGAACAACAGATAGTGATTTTTGGACGGTGGGGTATAATCCAGATATACTTATGGTGTCGTGGCTTGGGTATGATGATGGAAGAAATATTGAAGCAAAATATTCGGGTATTACAAAAGATATTTGGGCAGATACAGTTGAAGAAATATTAAAGGATAAAGAAAGTGAATGGTATCAGACTCCGGATAATGTTGTAGGAGTTATATTGGATGCTGCGAGTGGGAAGGCGACAAATGATGCTTCAAAAGCGACGATTTTTTATTATGTTAGAGGTACAGAAAATGTTGGGGAAGATGTAGAAAAGGTGTTTAAAGAAAAAGAAGATGAAGAAGATTAGATATTTAATTTTGGAAGGAATTTTGGTATAATAGAGATGAAAATATAGAAGATAGTTGATTTTTTATATTTTTGTAAAAAAAAGAAGAAAGAGATTCTTTCTTCATGAAGTTTCAAATCTTGCTTATAGATGAAAAGTTAGAGCACTATAAGCAAGGTTTTTTAGTTTGAAACTATATAGGGATTAGTGCTTGTTCCTTTTGGTTCATCAGGTTTTTCAAATGTGAATTTAGTATTGGCTTTCAAGTTAATTACTGGACGAAGGCCACGTGCTGTGCTAACAATGCTGCTGGTTAGGTTGCCATTTGAACCAACTCGGAACATATTAGCTCTGGTGCCTGTTAATTCAAGTGGTGACATAGTCCAGTAATTTTGTCCTGTATTTAACCAATAGTCTGTATTGTTTGTACCAAATACTCCTCCAGCAAAGGCAACTTCATCAGCTGTGATTAGTCCTACAGGATATGTTAAACTTTTTGTGCCTGTTATAGTCGTTTCGGTATTGTATTGTTTTATACCTGAAGCTTTATTTGAAGTAAAATAATCTTTATTTTTATTTATAGTACCACTATTATTTATATATGTAGTGCTACATTTAAATGTTGGAAAAGCAGGATTACCTTGGCTTGGGTTAGATCTGTTAGACCTTAATCTTATAGCTCCTCCGTAATAAGTATTAGTAGCTAATGTGCCCCCGCTATCTTCCATATTTTCTGACCACGGAGCTCCATTATTAGTTGATCCACTTCGATCATTACAGAAACCATTATTAGTATCAATTTTACCATTTTCAATATTCCATTCATCTTCTAAATTTTCTTTAAACCATTTATTTAAATTTTGCAATGCCATACTTTTTGTAGATTCTTCTCCATAGCCATGCATATTACCTGAAATCCATTCATATCCGATATACATGTTATCATTATTTGTATTTGTGTCTACTGCCCATACGGATGTATTTATTTGAGTACTTCCTCCATTTGTTGCTGGAGCGTTACTACCAGTTCCAGTATATATTAATCTAATTGATCCATCACCATTTATTCTAATAATCCTCCACCATATATCTTCCCCATTTCCACTTGTTGTAGTTTTTCCAAACTTCACCCAATTATTTTCTACAGACCCTCTAAAATAATAACTTGTTCCAAAATCATCTTCAGCTTTATATAGTCCGTTTTCGTTATAAGTACAACTATTTAAACAAGCCGGACCATCAAAATGTGCATCACTCTCTATAACGCTTGAATTAGCAACTATGGTATCTCCTGCTTTTATTTCTTTATCATAATATAAATAACACTTATCTTTTACTGTTAACCCGCTTATTACTATCTCGCCTGCTTCATTACTTGTTAAAATTGCTTCTTCATCTTTACCATCATCACTTAAATCACAATGACTATTAGTTTCATTTAATACATAACCATCACTTGGCATTCTTTCTGTATCACTAAGTTTCTCATAACATGTATCATCAGTTATATCAGTACATTTACTATCTTCTTTTTGTTTATATATCTCCATTATTTTAAAATCATACGGTGAATAACTAACTACACTATCCACTATCTTTACACTCTCTGTAAGTCTATATTTTGCTCTACTTGTAAATATACTTATCAGTATAATTAGAAAAAAAGATACTAGTATTCCATATAAAAACATCTTTTTTCCATAGGAATCTCCTACATTTAATTTCTCAAACTTCATTGCTCTTCTCTCTTTCTATGATAATTTTCTAACTTATATTAAAAATTATACAACAGATGTGTTCAAAATTCAACACAAAAATTGTAATATATGTTGAAATAGTACTGGTGAAGATTTATGTATTTTAATGAACGGATAAGATGGATTAGAGATTGTGATAATATTAAACAGAAAGATATTGCTGATTATTTGGGGATAAAGCAACAACAATATGCTCGCTATGAAAAGGGTATTAATGTTATGCCAGTTACGTATCTTAAAAAAATATGTGAATATCTAAATGTTTCAGCTGATTATATTTTGGGTTTAGTAGATGAGAGAAGACCTCTTAAAAAAGAAAATAAAAAAAACTAAAAGGATTATTTTTTAGCTTTTTATTAATTATTTTATTAAAAGACTTGGAGTATCAGCCATTTCATCAGGTAGAGCTATATCCATATATTCGAGAATAGTTGGAGCGACGTTTGTTAAGTCTCCACTTTTTTTTAGGCTAACATTAGGATCGGTAATAATAAATGGGACTTTGCTAGTTGTATGGGTCGTAACTGGATTGTTAAATTCATCGAGCATAATATCGGCATTACCATGATCGGCGAGAATAAATAGAGTGTAGAAGTTGTCTTTGGCTACTTCATAGAGTCTTTCAAGACAAACATCAACGGTGGTACAAGCTTTCATTGTTGCTTCTAAGTTGCCAGTATGTCCAACCATATCGGGATTAGCGAAATTCATAAATATGAAGTCTATATCTTTTTCCATAGCGTTTATCGCTTTTTTAGTTATATCTGTTGCGCTCATTTCAGGAGCTAAGTCATATGTTTCAACTTTTGGGGATGGAATTAAGATTTTGTCACATTTATCTATTTTACCATTATACATACCATCGAAAAAATATGTAACATGAGCATACTTTTCAGTTTCGGCGATCCGAGCTTGAGTAAGACCTAAACTACTTAAATAACGACCTAAAGAATTATTAACATTTATGTCTTCTAAGAAGTTAATAGTTTCTAAATCTTTATCAATTGGAAAGAAAGAGTATGTTTTTAAGTTGGTGTAACGATATACAGGAAAACTATCAAATTCAGGATTAGCAAAAGTTCGCATTATTTGTTTTGCTCGGTCACTTCGGTAGTTCATCCAAAGAATTATATCACCATTTTTAATTAAACCAGCATTATTAATAATTAAAGGATAAAGATATTCATCAGTAATATTTTTTTTATATTCATTTAGGATACCATCTGTTGCAGTTTTAGCACTAATACCAATACCTTTAGTTAGTAAGTCGTAATAAACTTTGGTACGATCATAATTAGTATCGCGATCCATAGCATAGTATCTTCCACAAAGGGTAGCAATAGAAGTAGTAGGATCATCCTTTATTTTAGTTTCTAAGTCTTGAACAAAGTTTAAAGCGGCATTTATTTTAGTATCTCTACCATCGGTGATAAGATGAAAATAAATTTCAGGAGAGTTATTAGCTTTTAATAAGTTATAAATGTGAATAAAGTGATCAAGATTAGAATGAACTTTACCATCACTATATAAGCCCATGATATGAACTCTTCGTTTTTTGGCTTCATCTAAAAATTCAGTGAAGGTTGGATTTTCTTTTACATCTTTTAGGAATTCGGTAATTCTAACACCATGTTGCATGATTTTACGTCCAGCTCCAATGGTCATATGGCCAATTTCACTATTTCCAAATTCTCCGGGATTTAAGCCAACATATTCTTCAGAGGCATAAAGAGTAGCATGAGGATATGTATTCCATAAACGATCAAAATTTTTGGTATCAGCGAGTTTTATAGCATTTCCATGTTCTTCTTCGCGATAACCAAATCCATCTAAGACAACTGTTAAGATTTTACGCATAAATTGTTCACCTTTCTTAAATAATATCATAAATTGGGAGAAAATACAAATTTTTTTAACAAAAAAAGAGTTTGCACTCTTTAGATATGTAATAATTTACGATCGAAACGAAGACGATCTGCGATAGTTGCAATAAATTCAGAATTAGTGGGTTTGGCACGGTCGAAAGCAACACTGTTACCAAATATTTCTTCCATTAATTCATAGTCGCCTCTATTCCAACTAACTTCGATTGCATGTCTAATGGCTCTTTCAACACGAGAGGCAGTAGTTGCAAAGCGAAGGGCAATTTCGGGGTAAATTTCTTTAGTTATACCACTGTAGGCATCACTATTTTTATAAAATAAGAAAACACTTTCTCTTATATAGG